>CAKSGI010000488.1 GCA_934454005.1 uncultured Eubacteriales bacterium
ATACGTCTAACATCTGCATTACCTGCAGCCTCTATCTTTTTTACATCTATATTATACTTAATCTGATTTAATCCTAACGCCTGAGCATGTTGTTGCTGAATCATATTTATGTCGTACTGACTATCAAGTGCTTGTTTTTGTTGTTGAGTAGCCATGTTTTGTGTTCCTTGAGATTTAAATATTTCATCAAGTTTTGACGCTTGTACTGTTATATTAATATCGGAACGATTAATTATATAGTCACTTTGTTGGTATTCCTTAATAGTTTTATTCAATGAACTTGATTTCTCGTGTGCAGAATTCTTAATATGATTATAAAATTGATATGCTTTTTTTTCATCATCAAAACCAACACCACTATCGCCATTTTCCTTAGCAAAAGCTTCTAATGCTTTCTTTATAATATCTTGAATATCATTATAGAGTTTGTCATTTACAACATATTCACCTTCATTTAAATAAGATAATATAGAAGCCACTCCATTGTCGAAGGTATTTTTATAAGTGAATGTAACAGTTCCTTTTGCACAATAATCAACCTCTACAGACAATCCATAGTTATTTAGAGTGACTTCTCTTGACTCAGTTATATCAAAATTTACCTCATGTACATTGTAATCAATAACATACAGGGTTGCGTTTGGATGAGCTTTCCCTATTTGTTTTAAAAAACTTGTATAAATTGTCCCATGTGATGTACATCTAATTATACTATTAGGTGTACATCTTTGTGGGGATTCATTTTCCACAGCAATATAAAATTCATAATTACTGCCTGTATCAGAAATTTCCACAGATTCTCCATCTGCTATCATTTCGTCGATTCCATACTTATACACTTTTTTGGGCTTTGTTTCCCTACTTATCATGTCCTTTATACTATTAACATCTATTTTCATACAAATGATTCTCCTTAAAAATTATTTTGTGAGATAAACATCATAAAGAATACAGTCACAATAATTATTAATCGTTCTTGTTTTGTCACTTTCTATTTTTAGATCCACTACGCCTGAAATATCAATATCAAAGTTTACAGGTTCCATACCTTTGCCCAATGTGCAAGTGTAAAGTAAAACGTCATCTCCATAAACATTAAATGTAGTTTTTTGACCGCCGCTACGGGTTTGATACTCAACGCTAAACGAGCCGGTCAATCTGTTATACGCTCCGCCTATTCTGTATATAGCATAATTGTTATAGCTTCTCAATTTGTATGCATTGCTATGCTCAACTCCAAAATTATCCTTCAAAAGTCTTGGACCGTCACCAAAGCATAAAACTGTTCCATAGTCTGTACAATTGGTATCCCAACTTTCCAAAGAGAACAATTCTACAGGTTTATAAGAGCTGTATTCTTCAATCAAAGCCTTAATATCCTCATCATTTGAGTATTCCTTTGAACCTCTCAAAAAAGCTACGGCTTTTGAATAGCCTTCTTCTTTAAAAATCGCTTCTGCTTCGGCAATAAACTCCTGCTTTTCTTGATTTTTTATATATTCATTTCTTTCAGAGTTTATTTTTTGACTCAATTCATTCAATGAATCATTTTGTCCAATAGCTGCAACAGCATCTGATATTATTTTATCAGCTTCATCAAATTCAGATTTATCCAGCAGTCCATTAATTACCAATGCAATATAATTCAAATATTGTTCATATGCACTCTGCAATAAACTATCTACTCTTTCGTCAGTCTGAATTTCAGAAGGTGATGATGTAATAATATTTATTGCACTTAAATAATCTTGCTGATTCATCAAAGCAGCAACATCATCGATTAAATTTGATATCACTTCTTCATTTTCAAGACTCTCTAAATTATGCAGCAAATCAAGCACTTGATCGTCATTTCCTAAAGAATTCAATGATTCCTTTAAAAAAATGACAGCCTTTGTTCTATCGCCCTTTTCAACCAGTTCGTTTGCGTTAAAAAGCACTTCTTCCCTGTAACTTGCTTTCGCTTTTGAAATAATCTGCTGAGCTTCTGCATAATGTATCAC
>CAKSGI010000489.1 GCA_934454005.1 uncultured Eubacteriales bacterium
CATATAGTATGTTCCTTTTTTCAGTGTCACTGTAGTATTCACCTTTTTATCAAATATACACTTTATCACTTTTCCTTTGCTATTATACAAAAATATTGGCATATGTTCAGATCCACAGCTACCCGTTATTTTAATATCTTTTGTGCTATTTATTTTAAATTTGAAATAGTTCCTTTCGTTGTTATAACTTGAATTAATCACTCCCATAAATTTATTTCCAATAGAAACATTGCAAGCAGTAGATTTGTATGTATTTTTATATGTTCCTATTTTTGTATTTTTTGTTTCAGTCTGCTTAAGTTCAAATTTAACTCCGGTAGTTGTGTAAGTACAATAAGTTCCACTTGTTACATCAATATAATATGTACCAGGTGACAAAGCTATTTCATTATATACTGACTGAAATCCCATATTATCGTCATCATTAGTACTTTCAAACATAAGACACTTTCCATTTGCATCTTCTATGGTAACATACGCTTTTTCATCATGTTTTGTTGTAACTGCTGTCATACTTAAATATGTTTTTTTATCAATTTTCATTTTATAATAATTATGTCCAATGCTATTCGCATAATCCGACTGGTATGGTGCTGATGTTGCGATAAAATCTCCTATCTCAGAGCTTGTAGCCTCATTTTTATATCGTCCACCATCTCCTATGTTTTTTGCTTGTGCATCTACACTTTGAATACAGATTCCTGCAATAATGCAAATGGCAACCCCCAATAAATATCTTAATTTCTTCATAATAAAATTTCCTCCTTTTAAATATTTTATACTTTTATTTATCCGTTGTCTACAATATACAACTTGATATTTCTTAATAGTTAATTCTATAATAACTTTGCTCCATTTTTGTTTTCACGTTCATTTTTACCATAAGATTATTTTACCATTTATTAGCATTACATACGGTGCCATTTATGTCGTTTTTTGTCTAAATTTGACTATTTTGTAGAAAATTAGTCACAATTCATAAAAGCATTACAAATTGATAAAAATATCAATTTGTAGTGCTTTTGTCTTTAAAATATTTCATTTTTATTTGTTGAATAGAATTTACTTATTTTTCATACGCCATTCTATACATCTGTTCAAATAGTCAACATATTCCGGATTGTTACACATGCCTTTTCCCGGTGTATCGCTGACTTTTGCCACATCCATACCATTACATTTTACAGTCTTCATTACAATATTTAGTGCCGGTACATCAGTATCATTGCTCAAATATGTTCCAATACCAAATGCTACATTGATTTGATTACAAAAATGTTTGTATAATTTATCAGCTCTTTCAAAATCAAGCGCATCACTAAACAAAAGTGTTTTTGATTTTGGATCAATACCTAATGACTGATAATGCTTTATCATCTTTTCGCCCCACTCAAAAGGATCTCCGCTGTCATGGCGTACACCGGAAAACAGTGTTGCATAAGTCAACTGGAAATCTCTTAAAAAGCAGTCCGTTGTAATTGTGTCTGTTAAAGCGGTACCATTTAAAATACCATATTCTTTCACCCATGA
The DNA here is from genome assembly GCA_934454005.1 of uncultured Eubacteriales bacterium. Next base: position 1,531 of record CAKSGI010000489.1, read on the forward strand.
GTCTAATGCATACCAGTTGCTATATGCCGGATTGTGCTTATGATTGCCTTGTCCTACACACATAATCCATTCGTGAGCCATAGTTCCAACAGGGGTAAGATTGAACTTCTTTGCAAGATATACATTACTTGTTCCAATAAAGTTGGTTGGGCTACTTTCTGTATCATTTAAATGAGAAAACTTCTCTATGGCTAATTCCTGAGCCTGAGCCGAAAGTCTTCTTCTTAAACCAAATTCTGAAAATGTTCCTGTACACCAATAACCACTTTTTATATTTTCGTATTTTTCATCAAGTCTTTTTTTGAAACTTTCATATAGCCTGCCATAGTCTTAAAAAATCAACGTATGATCCTTTTAACCACTTGATTTTATGAAGATATTCAAGTTCATCTTCTGAAAATCTAAGATTACAATATAGTTTAATCTGTCTTTTTATTTCTTCTACCATTTCAACTGTAAAATGTACATCT
>CAKSGI010000490.1 GCA_934454005.1 uncultured Eubacteriales bacterium
CAGATATGGTTATTGGTAATTTTTATGTGATTGATGAGAGAGATATTTTGAAAGAAAAGTGTATTTTTACAGAAGAAGATAGAGTTGAAGATAAACCTATTATTTTAAATAAAATAGCACCCAATCCTTCCAATAAACTATATAGATTAGATATTATAGAGAAATACAATATTGTTTTTGGAAATGTCAGAATAGGACAAGATTTGAATTTTTATTTAAAATACTTATTAAAATGTAAGAAAATTAGTCTTGTAAGTGATTATATTTATGGGTGGAGATACCTTCAAGGAAGTATGAGCAACAAGGCATCATTTAGAATATTTGATATAACAGAGTCTTTTAAGGATATACGAAATTTTTATATCAAAGAAAATGCAAAAGATATATATGAAAATTATATTAAAATGATAGAATATAGGCATTACTATTTACAAATGGAAAAGCAAATTTACTTCGATAATAGAAAAGATAGAAAACTAGTAGTAGATTATTTTACATATTATTTAAAAAGATTAAATGTAAAATCATGTTTAAACTTTGATGAAAATAAGAGTGATTATAAAAAATGTATTTTAAAAATACGTTTTTCTATATTATATAAGTCATTTTTATATAGAAATTTATTGCAAGTTATAAAAAATAGAAAGCAAAAAAAAATTAGTTAATTCAGAGTTATATTTGGAGGTTATAGATTTAGATGAATATAAAAATACCAATAAGAAGAGTATTTATAATAATACTACTTTTTTTTATAACTATGCCAACATACTTATATACGAATTTTAGCTTTATTGGAAGCTTAATGGCTATCGTTCAATATTTCTTATTTGGATGGATGATATTAGATATGATAAGATCAAAATTTAGAGGATATTCACCAATATTTTGGATATTGATAGTAACATTAATAATTGAAAGTGTTTCCTCTTATAGAAATCCACTAGCTTTACATATAGAGTCAATTAAAATTACAGTAAAAACAGTAGGATGGCTATGGTTAATAGATAGAGAATTAAAGAGAAATGCATATTTTTTAATAAGAACATATGCAATATATCAAGCTACATATGTTATTATTAATTTTTTTACATTATTACTTTTCCCAAATGGTATGTATCAGTCAGGAGCTTATTCAAGTTGCTATTTTTTGGGGTATGATAATACACATATTAGCGTTCAATTTCCAGCTATCATATTAGTATCAATATTATCAATTTACAAGTATGGAAGGATTAATATTAAAGCATGGGGTATTATAGTAGTAGTTGTTGTATCAACCTTAATTACTTTTTCTGCAACTTCAATGATAGGAATCAGTATATTCATTTGTGGAATAATAATTCTTTTACCAAGAAAAAATAAAAAATATTATAAATTTATTAAACTACCATCTCCACTAATTACATTTATTTTATTTGGGGTTATTAGTGCTTTTTTAATTGGAGGTTCTACATTTTGGGGAATAAAAGATACAATACTTAATATATTTGGAAAAGATAGTACATTGGCTTCTAGGACTATAATTTGGAAAAATAGTTTATTTAATATATCTGAACAGCTTATATGGGGATATGGATATGAATCTTCAGAAACAGTATCATCAAAATTAGTTAATATATCAGGACAAACAGGATGGGGAGTGTCTCCACATAACTTTTATTTATCAGTATTATATAATGGTGGTATTATATTGTTTATTACTATAGTACTTGCATTTATTATATTAAATTATAAATATTCTAGTAGATCAAATACAGTAGAAAAAATGATTGTAGGCTTATGGATATTTTCATTTATGTGCATGTGTATTGTTGAATCCCGTTATGGAAATGATATTCGTATTCTACTACTTTTTTCATATCATATTCTTAATAATGAGTGGAAAAAAGATAATATATCGTTTAAATACATAATGAGATAGTGTAAAGTTTGATATGAAAAAATTAGGCAAATCAATATAGAGGTAATTATTATTGTTGCTTCGCTAACGGGTAAGTAC
>CAKSGI010000491.1 GCA_934454005.1 uncultured Eubacteriales bacterium
GCACATGCCTGCTCATGATGATTATAAGTACAGTGAAGGCCTTCCTTATGTCCCAGTGCATCATTTAAATGCATGGCACCGCCTCCGGTCACTGTAAATACATCTTCAATCCCCTTTTCTTCCAGAAATTCTGCAATATACTTTGCGATCTTTATTTTCATTTTCTTTCATCTCCAGCCTTTTCCAAAACATCCGGTAACTCTGACGGTACTTCTGCATATCCGATATTGGGATACCGGTTAACGTCTTTTTGATTTTTAAAGCCAAACCCGTAGGTCACTCCAATAAAATCAATTCCTACCTCCTGAGCTCCCACTGCATCGTTATCACTATCCCCAACCATTACCGCTTTTTTAAGATCCGTGCAGTTCATTTGTTTTAAGCATAAGCGTATAATGTCTACCTTCTTTAATTTGTTTTCATTATCCGCTCCATAAATATCGTCCGTATAATCACCAAATCCAAAGTGACGGACAATTTTGTCGGCATAATCCTGTCTTTTATAGGTAGCAATTCCGATCTTTACTCCCTGCTCTGCAAGCCTCCGGCATACTTTGTCAATTCCTTCGTATGGTCTGGCTTTTAAAAGACAGTCATCCTCCTTGTAATAATTGCGGAATATCACTGCCAGTTCCTGTGCCCTTTCCTTATTCAAACCATAAGCCTTCTGAAAAGAATTCTGGATCGGCGGTCCAATAAAGGTACGAAGAACGTCCTCCGCAGGGATCTCCAGTTTTTCCTGCCGCATCGTCCTTTTTACTGCCTCCAGTACTCCTTCCGCCGTGTCCAAAAGAGTACCATCCACATCAAAAACCACATATTGATATTGCTTCATTGCTAATGTCTGCTCCCTGTTCTATGAGTCAAATGCTCCGCCATTCGTATAGTGTATCCGTAATAAAATGAAGGTGCATGTCCGTTCCTATTCTGTGCAGAGAAGAATTCACATCCTGGTTTAACTGCTCCGCTTTTTCTCTCGTAAATTCATGTTCCATATTCTCATTGATGTAGTTTGCTGTCTCTGCTGTACGGAAACCATCAAATCCTGCCAGCGATATCTCCTTCATACCAAACTGTCCAAGCAGTTTTAACAGCATCATCAGCGGGTTATCCGCAATCCATGCCTCTTCATCCAGCAGAGAACTGTAATTCAGTACATAAGCAAACGGTTCACCTACGCTTGTCACATTGGAGGTTGCAATAACCGGAATCTGCAAAGAACTCTGCATCATCTTCGTAGACAGCTGCACATATCTCTTGGCATTACTGATGAATATAAGATCCGGCATATAACCTTCCGGCAGAAAGTTAACCGCCACTATCCTTGGATTTTCTTTTTCAATATAAGCTTTCACCGTGTCCTGTTGGGTACTGATCGTTCTACCAGGTCCCAATAACAGCACCGGTCTCTTATTGTCATCCGAGGCTAATACCTGCTTCAATCTTTCTCTGTCTGCGGTATCCTCACACTCCTTCGCCTGATACTGAAGATAAAGCTGTTCAATATATTCTGCATCATACAAAAGTTTCTTGTCTGGCACAATGGCATCCAGAATCTCAGAGATTGATTTCACGGATAATTTCCGTTTTTCCTGCAGGTACGTTACATAATTCGGATGACAGTCATTCGATGCCGACAAATAAAACTTAAATGCATAACCCCATGGAGTTTTACGATAGATATCCAGAATATTTACATCTATTGCTTCCAATAACTGGCTGACATGGTAGGACTTTCCGCAATGATCATTCATATATTTCGCTAAAAGCTCTATTGGAGTGTTTCCGGCACTCTTTCCCATCCCATATAGGCTTCCATCGACCAGCATCCGTCTGCTCAGCGGATGTTCTAACAGTTCAATACAGTTGGAATAGGCCAGCTGGAAGTTATTATGAGCATGATACCCAAGACCAATCTCCGGCTTGAGTCCTTGATCAGCCATCTGAAGGTATCTTTGTAACTCTCCCTTATGTAAAAGACCGTAAGTATCTACC
>CAKSGI010000492.1 GCA_934454005.1 uncultured Eubacteriales bacterium
TTAAAATACCATCAATAGTGATGTCTAAATACATTATAATAATTAATGGAGACAAAATTCTTAAATATTTTGCTATTTCCAATTTTTTATAAATAAACAAGCTCAATTGGTTTGAAAAAACAAAAATAAAAATAGTAATTAATATTGAAAATAATAAAGTACCACTAAGTATAAGAACAGATATAGATTTTATTTTTTTATAATTTTTTTCAACATAATATCTTGAAAATTCAGGAATTAGTAAGCTACTAAAACTTGTAACTAAAATAACAGGAAACATTATAATAGGCATAGCCATTCCATTAACTATTCCATAAGAAATTAAAGAATTTGATGAATTCATACCACTTTTTTGTAAACTAGATGGTATAATTAATTGCTTAATAGTAGATAATCCTGAACGTAGGTAAGAAGTTAAAGCAACAGGAATAGTAATACGCAAAATTCTTTTGTTATATGAGTCAATATCGCGAAAGCGAGAATCTAAAAGAGATTTCCTTTTATCTAATTTATATAAAATATATAAATATATAAAAGAAAGAGCTTCTGAGATTACATCTGCTAAAATTAATGCATAGCAAGCATAATCAATTTTATTAGGCATAAAAGATTTTAGTAATATAAATGTACAAAATATTTTGATAAATTCTTCAAAAAACTTTGCAAAAGCATTTTTATAAACACGTCTAACAGCTGTAAAATATCCATTTATAGCATAAGACATTGAAATAAATGGTAAAGCAAGACATATTAAGTAAATAACATTTTTACTAATTCTGCTGTGTAAGCATTTTGCTGTTATGAAATCAGCTGATAGAAAAAATATAATACTTGCAGAAATACCAAAAACTAAACTAAAAAATAAACATCTTTTAGCAGCTTTTTTGGCACCAATTTCATTATTACAAGCAATTTCTTCTGATACAACTCTTGTGGCAGATATATTTATTCCTGCTGAAGCAAGTGTTATTCCAAAAGTATAAACAGACATTACAAGAGCAAAAAGACCAACAGCTTCTTCGCCAATGGTTTTAGAAATATATACATTAAAAAACATCCCAATTATTTGTAAAATAATTGAGCTAAATAATAAGATTAAAGTATTAAATACGAAAATTTTTAATGTTTTCAAAATATTATCCTTTCAACTAAATGTTGTTAAATAATATTTTGAAAACAAAAATTTATGCAAAAAATATTTATTTATTTGTTTGAATAATTTGTTTTTGTGGTTTATATGTATCTGTTGATAATAAATCTTTAGAAATTTGTTTACCATTTTGATAAAGTACACGATATGTTGAACATTTATAACCATATTTTCCTGTTTGTTTTATGACTTCAGTTCCAGCTGGAATAGATGTAGTACGTTCATATACAGTTTCAAAATCATCTTTTTGAGTTGTTTCAACAACAATGTCTACACTACATTCATTTGCTTCTTGTACACCATAAATAGATATTGTTATAAGACCACTATTTACAGTTGCAACAATTTTTATAGGATAATTTCTTGAATTTTTAAATTTAAAATCAACACTACCATAAGAGACTGTTGCATCACATCCAATAGGTAAATAGTTAACTGTCATACTATGATTTTTTCTTTCAACAATTTCTAAATTAGCAAGTAGAACTGCATAATATAAGTTTGAAGAGATTTGGCAAATTCCTCCACCAATTCCATAATCTAATTCACCATCTGAATATAAAACAGCTTCTTTAAATCCGTTTTTTGCTGTACGTTCACCAACAACTTTGTTAAATGAAAATACTTCTCCAGGTGCTAAAACAGTTCCATTAATTTTGTTTGCTGCAATTTCAAGGTTTGTTGCTCTATTTGTATTTGTTATATCATATTTAGTTGGATATGTAGAAATTTTATAACCAAATATATCTTCACCTAAATCTGCAACTGTTATATCAGCATTTGTATATTTCAAAGGAATAGAAAATTCATTACTTTCAGTAGTATTTAAAATATTTTGGGCTTC
>CAKSGI010000493.1 GCA_934454005.1 uncultured Eubacteriales bacterium
CTCCTATTAAACGGTGGTCTGACGGCACTACTGATTCATTAACTATTCAATGGGTTATTGAAAAAGCTACTGCTACTGTTCCAACTGGATTGAAAGCTGCTCAAGGTGAGAAATTATCTGACATTCCTTTACCTAAAGGTTGGTCTTGGGATAATCCTGATACTCTGTTATCTGCTGGTGATTCTCAAATATTTAAAGCCTCTTATACTCCATCTGATCAAATTAACTATAATGAATCTAAAAATGTTGATTTGACGGTTGATGTTGAACTTGCTCCAGATAAACCAACAGATAATACTTCAAACAAGAAGCCTAATGGATGGGATGATGGAGGACCATTTACTACAGATAAGTGTGGAAATATATTTGATAGATGGAACAACAAGATATATGAAGCTAATGGATGTAATGTTGGTGGATATAATCTAGTAAGAACATCTGTTGGTGATTAGCCTAATTAAATATATAATTCCCACACTTCGCCCACCAACTGAAAGAGTTACTACCAAATAAGTATAATAACTTGTTTTTATTACGATTATTCCTAGTTTAATTGACTTTAATCCCCCCCCCCGATTTAGAATTTTATTTGTATACAGAAGGGTAGGGAAATAAAATGAGAACATTACTAATAGCTTGTTTAAATCTATTACTTGTTTTTAATAGTATAGGTTTTCAAGCAATCAACGCAACAGAAGTAGATCCTCCAAGTGAGGAAACTTATGAACCAAGTTTACCAACAGAGGAAACTAATTCAGATGATTCTATAAAAGAAAATACTAACTTATCAACAGAAAAAGACATTAATACTGTTGATGATTCTATAAACGAAGAAGCTGTTTTAGAAATAAATGATTCTGTTGAAGATGAACAAATCTCTACATTAGCAACTAACACAGTTGAGTTTTTAGATAAAGAAAAATTTAGAAATAACTTTTCTTATGGTGTAACTAATCTTTATTTTGGAACAGAAAGTGACTATGATTTATCTAAATGTACTCAAACTATAAATATAGGAAATAACTATACTCTCTATATGTATAAAGATAATAGTACTTATGATGCATATGTTATTTGCCAAGATGGAAAACAAATATTTTTTCCAGAAGATTCTTCAAGCTTATTTAGCTCCAAGAGTAGCCTTCAAAATATTACATTCAAGCACATCGATACAAGTTATGTCAAAAATATGAGTAAGATGTTTAGTGATTGTAAAAGTTTAACAACATTAGATTTATCTAATTTTAATACTAAAAATGTTACTAATATGAAGATGATGTTCAATGAATGCCTAGATTTAACTTCTTTGGATGTCTCTAATTTCAATACTGAAAATGTCACTGATATGAGTTATATGTTTACTAACTGTAGCAACTTACCTTCTATTAAGTTGTCAAACTTCAATACAGAAAATGTTACTGATATGAATATGATGTTCGGCAATTGTGAGAACTTAAGTTCAATTGATTTGTCTAGTTTTAATACTGAAAATGTTACGAATATGAGTTATATGTTTGCTGCTTGTGGAAGCTTAAGTTCAATTGATTTGTCTAGTTTTAATACTGACAATGTAACTAATATGGGTGAGATGTTTATGGGAAGTGATAAATTAAGTTCAATTGATTTATCTAATTTTAATACGTGCAATGTCACTGATATGTATTTTATGTTTAATCATTGTGATAATCTACGTACAATATATGCCTCTAATTTATTTGATGCATCTAAAAGTAATTCAAAAGGTATGTTTAATCAATGCACAAATTTGATTGGCGGTTTAGGTACAAAATTTGATTCGAGTAAAACAAATTATGAATATGCTCATATTGATGGAGGAACTAGTAATCCAGGATACTTCTCTTGCAAACACACTTGGGATTCTGGTGTAGTTACTACAGAACCTACTTGTGTAAATAAAGGTATTAAGACTTTCAAATGTACTAAATGTGATGCTACTAAGACTGAAGATATTGCTGCTTTAGGTCATGA
>CAKSGI010000494.1 GCA_934454005.1 uncultured Eubacteriales bacterium
TTATCATCCTTTTCTGACAGCCATTAATTTTACTATAAATGAAATAGAGTCAAAGTTGCAAAAGGTTGATGTTTTTGAAGACGTTACTCAATATGTATGTGATTTGAAGACGTATTTTGAAAAATTTAAGTCTAACATTGTTTGGTGTAAAAAATATCAACCTTACTTAGTTCAGCTACGCTTCAATTTTTCATGTATAACATTTGAAGATTGTGACTTTAAGACATATTGTCCCTCTTCATTTTGCCGCCCATTGCGTTTTAAAGACCTTGATGAGCAAACTGTAGCTTATGCTAGTAAAGTTGCATTCTTAGAAAATGAGTCGAAAAATCTACGAAACAGGAAAATGATATTAGAAGCCAAATCTAAAATCAGCAATATGGAGCGTAAGAATATGGAGCAGATGGGATTGTTTATAACAATAACTACATTTCTCGTTGGTCTCTTATCTATATTCATTGGCAACAATGGTAATGTTTCCATTACAGAAAAGATGATGTATGTTATCGCTTTAGGGAACATCTTAATCATTTTTGTTTGCTTGGGTTATTTTGCCGTTCGGGACAAATATGATAAAACTAAATGTTGGCTATTTGGCATCTTAATGATTTTATCTGCACTTTCCATTTATAGTATTTGCAGAGATACACCTGTTGAGAAAAATGTAAATACAAGAAACAATCCCAAAACACAGGTTAAGAAAGACAACAACCAATTTGTCATTAAAAAGAACAATTAATCCATGTCTCAAACATCAGATAATAATAAGCGGATAGCGAAGAATACTTTGCTTCTTTACTTCCGCATGTTCTTTATGATGGTGGTGTCGTTGTATACGAACCGTGTGATATTGAATGCGTTGGGGGTGGAATACTTTGGAATACATTTCTGTTAACCGTAAACATATTTTAAGGTTCGTTGATTTGTGCAGCTTAACGCAATACATATAAAACAATTAAAACGTAAAACATATATTTAATGTCAAACCAAACAACAGAGAATAACAAACGAATATTAAAAACAATATGACTGAATACGAAAAGGATATAACTTCAAGAACTTACTTTCATTATTTGAAAGGGCTGATTGCGAGATGGAAGCAGCACTTCAAGTATGACAGAGCTGTAAGGATAGCCCGTAAGAGAGGGGCGACAGTTGGTGAAAACGTGGTGATGCCGTTGTCTTTGGCAAAGGCAGCTAACTCCAATTTGAAGATTGGTGACCATGTTAGCATACAGACTGACAAGATAGATTTACGTAATCCGGTAACCATCGGCAATCATGTGATTATCGGTTCTGAAACGGAGATTATTACAACTTCACACAACATTGATTCTGAGGAATGGGAACATAAGCATTACGGACTTACAATAGAAGATTATGTTTGGATACCAACACGTGTCATGATTCTTCCTTCATGTCGTAAAATTGAAATGGGGGGGGTAATATCAAGCGGAAGCGTTGTGGTTAAAAACGTGGAAGCGATGTCGGTAGTTGGTGGAAATCCGGCAAAAGAATTTAAGAAAAGAAAATGTGTGCATAAGAACCTCGTAGTAGAATCATTACTCGGTGGTGACTATCACACATATAAGAAAACAAGATTATTAAAGACTTGATAGTGTCGTTAGAATAAATATGTCAGATAATTTTAATAAAAACAGAATAGTAAAGAATAGTTTGCTGTTATATGTCCGTATGCTCTTCACTATGTGGCTCAACCTTTGGACAACAAGATTGGTCCTGGCAAACCTCGGTGTGGAGGACATGGGAGTGTATGGAGTTGTTGGAAGCATTGTGGGATTAGCAACTGTATTTACAGGAGGTGTAACAAATGCGGTTCAACGTTTTATAACTTTTGAATCAGGAAAAACTGATGGTAATACGAATCTGGTTTTTTGCACATCGCTTAATGTTATATTTCTACTTTCTGTTGTCGTTTTCATCTTACTGGAATCCGTAGGAGTATATATGCTATATTATAGCG
>CAKSGI010000495.1 GCA_934454005.1 uncultured Eubacteriales bacterium
CCGTAACCTGTTTGCATATTGTGATCATAATCCACTTACACGCTCAGACTCAGATGGCGATGCATGGATGGTTGCAGCAGCCAGTTTTGCAGTTGGAATGGCAGCCTCTGTTGCGTGCCAGATGGTTTTTGAAAGGAAAAGCATTAAAGAAGTAGACTGGCTGTCAGCAGCTGTGTCTGGTTTGGGGACTGCGGTTGGATTTATGGGAATTGGAGGAAATGTGGGAAATATAGTTGTATCGGTTGTAAGCGGGACAGTAACAGGAATTAGTGAATATAAAGAGAGTAGAAATTTGAAAAGTGCAATACTTAATGGGGTTTTTGATGGAGTGGCTAGCGCAGCACCAGGTTTTAGTGATGGGTATTTGCAATTCAAAAGAGGCAGTTATGCGAAGGTCATAAGAGGAATAAAGGATTTAAATTTTAGCCCAATCAAATCAATTCCCTTATATGTACAGGCACAAAAATATTCTCAAAAAAATGTTAATACATTGATAAAAACAAATGTGATATCTTATGCCCAGGGATATTTTAATGGAAAAATAAGGGAAAATACATTATCAAAAGGAAGACTTATAGGAGGAGGCTGGGAAGGCGGTGCAGGAAAAAAGACAAGAAAATATCTTATCTACGAAAAAAATGGAAGACTTACTTATGAGTATATATAAAATATATTTATAAATTATGATAATAGATAATAAAGGGGTAAGGTTAATATGTTCAATGTTGGATATTTAAACATTCTAACATTAATAAAAATTGTCATTATTAAATACATTGTGGAGGATGTAATTCTTTTTATAGGATATGGTACTGACACTACACAACAACTTATGGCTTATATAGTAGGATGTATTATTGCTATTCGAAATTTAGGAAGTCCTATATATGAGCGCTTTGCGAATCAGTTTGGTGAAGAAAATCCTTTGTATGCTATGGGATTTATGCGGGAAAAATCTCAGCACTCTAAGTGGGCCGCCTATCAGACTGGGATTTTTTTCTGGCAGGTGATTACACTGATAATTGCAATTATGTCCAAAATCGTATTTATATTATTGCAACGGTTTGCATTCAGCAATATAGTCATGTATACATATATGGGAAAGTTTATACGCATTACCGGTGTTCTTTATATAGTGACTATAATTGGTTATGTAATTACAAGGATTTATTATGAGATAATCTACCATCGAAGTTTTCGGTACTATGCAGGTGGAGATAAAGTCTGGAAACCATTCAGCTTTATAGGGCAGGATTATTATTATTGCTCTGAATGGCCAGAAGAGCTGAAGGTCATACCTCGTAATAATGCAAGTACGTATCCCTATGAAGAAAACGATAATGTAAAGGAAAATATAAAGAAAACCTGTGTATCAGATGGATATGAAAAAGAGAGTGAATTTGAATTTTCAGAGCAGGGAAAGGTTGCTTTTTATAAGAAAACAGCAGCATCAGAAGTTCATATTTTGTCCATAGCAGAAACAGAAGTCTTGAAAGATGATCATACAAAACAGTTGAATGATTTTTTCGGAGAATTCTGGAAGGATAATCTTAAGGAAGAAGAAAAAAAACAGCCGATATATTTTACATTTATAATTTTCTGTAGAAAACCAAAATCGCTGCTTGCAAAACAGATTTTGGAAGAAGAGAGAGGAATGATTGTGTGTAAAGACAGATATCGTTTAGGCGCGATATATAATGAAAAGAGATGCGACTTAAATATTAAACAGGTATCCCAAAAATCACACTATAAAGACACCTATCGAAAAATGTCCAGAGAACTAAGAGCTTTTGCAGGGGGATATACGGAAATGTAATACACCGGAGGGGGCCTATTAGAGCTCCCTCCATTTTTATTTATTTACTCGCCAAGAAAACCAAGATCAATCTCTCCATCGAACACTGTAGTTGCAGGTCCGGTCATGTATACAAGATTCTCGTCTCTTTCCCAGGAGATGTTTAAGTCTCCGCCAAGAAGCTGTACA
>CAKSGI010000496.1 GCA_934454005.1 uncultured Eubacteriales bacterium
AAACAAAATATGGCAAAACTTAAATCAGAATCAGTATAAATCAGTTAAGAAAAAGAGGGGTGAATGATATATGAAGCCCGAATATGCTAGAAATCTGACAAGAATGCAATTCTTTAAATCTGCTGATTATTATAATATGTCTAAGGTATACGAAGATTTATACTTGAAAAGTAGTAAAAATATTAATGTAAAAAACCTTATTCCTACAATAAAGGATAAGAGAAATATGTTAATAGCTATTAGATGTATAAAATCAAATACTGGGGCAGATACTGCTGGAATAGATGGAATAACTTTTACAGAATTGCTACAAAGCCATTCAACAGAAGAATTACATCAAATGGTTTGTAATCTAATAGATAACTATGAAACAACAGGGGTAAGAAGAGTTTTTATTCCGAAAAAGAATGGAAAATTACGTCCTCTAGGGATTCCTAATGCTATTGATAAACTTGTTCAGCAAATGATAAAGCAAGTATTAGAGCCTTATTGTGAGGGGAAATTCTATAAACATAGTTACGGGTTTAGACCTACTAGACAAATTGGTGAAGTTATTGCTCGTTGTCATCATTTAGTTATAAATGCTAGATGTGAATACTGTGTAGACATTGATATTAAAGGTTTCTTTGATAATGTTCATCATAATAGATTGATGAAACAAATATGGAACATAGGTATAAGAGATAAAAGAGTATTAATGTTAATCAAGAAAATAATCAAAGCACCTGTTGATGGAGTTATACCAACTAAAGGTACTCCACAGGGTGGGGTATTATCTCCACTCTTAAGTAATATAGTTCTTAATGAATTAGACCAATGGGTTGCAAGTCAGTGGGAAGAATTTCAAAAACATTGTAATAGTAATAAAGCTCCAGAAGAGTTCAATAAAGAATTGCAATATAAAAAGAAGATTCCTAATCCTAATTACAATCCTAAGAGAAAAGTAAAAGGGAATGTTAAGTATTTTAAGAAGTGGAAGACTCTTAAAACTGGATATATAGTTAGATATGCTGATGATTTTAAGATTTTTACTCCAAATTATAAAGAAGCTATAAAGTGGTTTAATGGAGTTAAGCAATTTATTGAAAAAAGACTACACTTAGAAATAAGCGAAGAAAAATCAAAAATTGTTAACTTAAAGAAAAGTAAAAGTAATTTCTTAGGCTTTGAATTAAAAATTGTGGATACTAAAAGAAAGCATAAAGAACGTAGAACAAATGTTAAGAATAAAAGCTCAAAAACAAAATATATACTACAAGTAAGAGTTAGCAAAGAGAAAATTTGTGAAATGAGTGGAGAGTTTAAGGAGTCACTTAAATTGCTAGTCAAGGATACTAACAACTCGTCAAAGATTATTGGTAGACTAAACACAAAGATTCTTGGATGGCAAAATTACTGTAAATTAAGTACTTATCCTAGTGAGGATTTAAATGAAGTATATATGAGAAATTATACTAAAATGAATGTACTTAAAAGGTATTATGGTATTTTAAAATGTGTAAACATGAATGAAGCTAAAAAACTTAGCAAACTAATAAATGAACGTTATAGTGAATATAATGGTTCTACATTTATGTCAAACTTTGGTGGCGTTATATACCCTATATGGGCTATAAAACAGCAAAAATTATCACAAAGGAATCCAAAACGTAGCCCATATGTTAGAGATGATTTAATCAAGTATTGGTATAAGGCTCTAAAATGGGATAATTCAGAAGGAGAACAACTTATAGAAAACTATTGTAATAATAAATGGGTTAACTCATTAGTAGCAGTACACGCTATGGGATTGTATACGGCACAATATGGTAAATGTCCTATAACAAACTTACCATTAAGTGATGGATTTGATATTCACCATAAAGATGCAAAATCAAATAGTGGAAGTGATAAATATATAAATTTAGTTATGCTAAATGAATATGCACACAAATTAGTTCATAGTTCTAATAAGGAAACTATACAAAGGTACATTAAACTAATT
>CAKSGI010000497.1 GCA_934454005.1 uncultured Eubacteriales bacterium
GTGAAGGAGTGCATTTCAATCACAAATTAGACATGAAGCTTAAAAAGGAATGTCAACAGGCATTTGAGAAGGCACACACAAGAAAAGAGTTTATGAAGATATTTCATAAGAATTATTTATAGGAGGTAAATATGCATTCATATAACGTGATTAGGAATCAAGAAACATATCCTAGAGAAATCTATTATTCTCAAGCTAAAAGAATTGAAGCATTAGAGAATTACATCATGGATGAGAACTTCAATCCATATCAAGATTCATGGACGGATGTTAACAGGATGAAAGAGCTAGGAATTACAGAAGAGCAAAAGGAATTGTTCAGACTTCAGAAATTTGAAGAAATGGAGCACAGTCCATTTTGAAAACAAAATTAATAGGAAATTTCATCCGAAAATCAAGAAATGAAGATGGAAACCTAGAAATAACATTCGAACTATCTGAGCCAATATATGAATATTACGCTCAGACCCTCAAAAAAGGGGCATACAGTGTAGTTATAGATTCGGTTAAACATTTACGTACACTGAAACAAAATGACCTTATGTGGGGCTTAATTGGAGATATATGTAGCAATGAAAACGCAAGCCATAGAGATACGTGGGATATGTACTGCGAGTTTTTGAGAATGGCTAAACAAAAGTATACATATGTTTTAGTCGTTAAAGAAGGCTACGACGATTTATGTGTTGCGCATGGAGTTAGAGCAGTACAGGCGTTAGGTACAGAAACAAGAGATAACGGAAAAGAATTTATAAAATGTAGAGTATTTATAGGTAGTTCACGGATGAGTACAAAAGAAATGGGAAATTTAATTGATTGCATATTATATTATGCAGAACAATTAGGAATCAGTACTCAATATTATTTAGATAAAGGAATCAAGGGGGAAGAAAAATAAAATTTACAATTAAAGGACGATTAGACGGACTAAATGAATATATCAACGCTTGTAGAGCTAATAGGTATAAAGGCGCAGAGATGAAGAAAAAGAATGAGCGCTTAATTATGGCTTACATCTTACAGGCAGTGAATTTCGGTGAAATTTATGAAATCAAGAAATATCCTGTTCAGTTAAATATCACATGGTATGAACCGAATGACAGAAAAGATATTGATAACATAACATTTGCTACTAAATTCATTCAAGATTCATTAGTTAGAACAGGAATATTAGAAGATGATTCAAGGAAATACATTAATCAAGTGAATCATACAGTATTCACAGATAAAGAAAATCCAAGAATAGAGGTAGAAATCATATGAGAGAACAAGAAATGGCAGTAAATGTAGCAAAGCAAGTTTACTTTGATGAATTTAATTCATTTTACTTAATTGCAGAAACTGAAGAAGATACAAATGCAATTGGCGTGTATGAAGAAATGTGTACTTGTTATGACATTACAGAGGAATTCATGTATAGATTAAACGAGTGTAATAGCTACACAAAGGAAGGATTAAACCAAGAAAGAATAATTGCAATATATAAAGCATTGCGCAAAATTGACGGATATTTTAGTGATAAAAGAATCAAATGCTATATCGAATACACCGACAAGATTATTGATGAAATCCTAAAACAAGTCGTAGTGCTTGGAGGTGAGCAAAATAGCAGTAATTAGAGTTATTAAGAACAGAAACTATACAGTGATGAGCAATACACATTTAAAAGATAAACGCTTATCACTAAAAGCAATAGGCTTATTAAGTGTTGTTCTTGGTTTACCGGAAGATTGGCATTATACAGTAAATGGATTAGTTGGAATTGTAAAAGATGGGAAAGATTCCGTTGAAAGTGCAATTAGGGAATTAAAAAAGAATGGATATTTAAGAGTAGAGAAGATATATCCTAATGAAAATAGTAATAGGATTCAATATCAATATACATTTTTTGAGAATCCTCAAGAGGTGGAATTTCAACCCCTTGAAAATCAAGGTATTGAAAAGCAAAGTGTTGAAACTCAAGTACTTGAAAATCCCTACAC
>CAKSGI010000498.1 GCA_934454005.1 uncultured Eubacteriales bacterium
TTAGTTCGATTGAGTTTACACCCCTCATTGCTTGTTTGTTTGCATAATTATATTCAGAGTCACCCATCATAAAGTCAATTACATCCAAGAAAACAGTTTTACCCCTATCGTGGCGGCCATAAATATAGGAAAAATTATTCAATAAGATTTCCCTGTCACCTTTATTCGTTTTCAAAATCAACTTAGAAAGTTTAAACACAATTAGTCACCTCCGATAAAAATGATTTAAGTCCCAAACTCTTAATTTCATCAATAAAAATTTTTATTGAATTTTTCTCTAGTCGCTGATCTTTTACAAATATTACACTTTTATCTATTAATTCAATATCCTGGCCTTTAATTTTTACGATATTATTCTCCAACAAAATATTCATACTCTCTATGGCTTCTAGTAATTTTTCATAAGAAAATGCATTCCCCTTATTTAGTTCACTAAAATAGAAACTTATTACATCATTTCTCTTAGTAGTAGAGCAATCAATATCTCTACAATAAATTAAACATATTGTACTGTAAATTATTTTACTCAACGATTTCAATTCAAAATTCTTTAATAAATATAAATAAATGTTTATATAATTTGCGTAAGTTAACGACTTGCTAATTTTTATCATCTGTATCACCCCACTTAATTCTTGTATTATCATCAACCTCCTGGCTCGTCATATAAATATAACAACCTTTTTGTAAAAAAACACTTTCTCCCGCCTGTGAAATTATTTTGCTCTTAATGGGTGTTTGCGTGGTTGTGAAATAAATATTCTTTGGGCTTTTTTCTTTACCGTAAAAATCCAATTTGTCTAAAGCATCTCGATAATTATTTTTAGCTTCCTCATGAGTAGACAACACTTTATTTATATCTTTTTCTTTATAAAAATCTATTAATCTTCTATAAAACAACTCTCTCAACACATCTTCATATATTTGTTCATCTGATCTCTCCGCCAATCTTAATTGCTTGACTTCTAATTTATCTTCACTTAAAATTGATTCTATTTGTCTTTCTACCTTATTTTTATTTCTAAACTCAATAAAATCAGGGTCAAAGATTTCATTACCATATTTCTGACATGCTAAGATCAAATATTTTGTAAAATCAACGTTTGAAATACTGTAACCCCATCTAGATTCTATGCTTGCAACCATTTCATTCGTTATTTTTTGTTTGACAAAATCAAACCTTTCTTTCCTTGGAACAATTAAATCTTTATTAATATCTACGCAAAATCTACTATCAAAAATCTCATATTGTTCTCTTTTAATAGTTTCGATTGAATAATTATCAATTACATCATAATTATCTATTATATGATTAAGAATGTTATCTACGAAAGATGAATCTAAATCTTTTATTTTATTATATGCCTTACGCTTAATTGTCCTTATATCCGCATCTTTAGCCTCTCCGATATGTTTTTTGAGTGCAGTAAAAAAGTTGGAATCAACATCAAAAGAAACTTCTTTCTCCGAAATTAATTGATATCTATATTCTTTGTAAGAATCAAATGCAGTTTCTATTAACCAATTGTCAAAGATTTTATAAAAATCATCATCATCCAAATCCCCAGTTTTAACTTGAATAAGTATCTTTTTGTATGAGATAGACGCTAATTTATATTCAATATTTACATCATCAGATACTTCAAATCCTATATTAAAATCGCCGTTATTTATATTTTTTAGTAAGAATTTATAAAAAAACTCTTGTTGATATAGAAAACCTCTATAACTCGTAACTCCTGCTCCTGGCATTTTTCACCTCTAAATCCATTATAACATAATTTTAACTTATCTGTATCAAATAAATTTAAATATTATTTAAATACTTTAGCGATTAATGAATAATATTACTCGTATAAAATTTTAATCCAAATTTGTTGGCTAACAATTGTGCATCTCTAATATTAAAATTCGACTTAAACCTTGAGATTGTTGTTTTTTCAGTTTCCGGAGTCCAATATATTTTCAACAGTCTTTTTGT
>CAKSGI010000499.1 GCA_934454005.1 uncultured Eubacteriales bacterium
TCTTGCCCCTGTGGACAGGTTCGTGTACTATTTAAATTTTATTTGGTTTGCTGCAAATTGGTCTCTAAATGATTATTTATGTATTCTGCTATTACTTTGTTATTTCGCCTTATCTTATCTACATAGTACCCTCTACGCCATAAGGCCCTCTTTCCATAATTGTATTTAAAGTTTTCATGTATATCTAATATTATTAGCGCACTATTTCCTTGGGATTTTGTGCCACGTTTATATGTGGTGGAATACTTATTAGCATATAGATGTGATCTGGATATGTCTCTGCATCTATTATTTTCCCTTTTTATATATACAGTTTTCTTAGTATTTTCGCATTATTTTTTAAAATTGTTTTTATATCTTTTTTCTATACTTTGTGTGAAAGTTATATATAGTGATATCTGGATGCGAAGTGAGCCGCTCTTTCCTTTTTGTAGAGGCTTTTTTTATTATGATGTTTTTCATTCGTTTATTATTCAAATTTAAAATACTCTTTGTTAAGTTAAGCCAAACTATTGCCATAAAATAGAACACAAATAAAATAATTAAAACATAATTATACAAAAAAAATCTGTCTTAAAATGATTTTTCCAAGTATTATTTTTATATTCTTGCTAAATATTAAAATTCGGCGTTTCGACAAAAAATTTCTGCACTTTGCAAAAGCATCTTGTATTAATTATTAACATTAGCTATAGTATTATCAAAGGAGGTGATAAAATATGAAAAAGAAAAGTTTTACAAAAAAAATCTTAAAAAAAGTTGTTGAAAAAACTCTCACAGTAGACGCAAACAGGACATCTTGTTCTGTCGTTTATCAGCCCAAAGCTCCTGCAAAGCTGGATTCATTTAAAAAGACAAAAATATGATTTCAAAGTTGTCAAATTTAATAACTAAAAACCTATTGAAGAGAAATGTTATATCAGACAATGAAAAAGAGCTGTATGATTATGGATTGTTTATGATAATTTCATACATGGTGTTTTTTCTAATATCCATACTATTTGGATTTGTTTTAGACATTTTGTTTTCATCGGTACTCTTTTTCATTTGTTTCTGTTTAGCTCGCAACTTTGCAGGAGGGTTTCATGCAAAGACGGAAATAAAATGCGATTTTATTACAACTTTTTTAATTCTTATTAGCGAGATTTTAATCAAAGTGTTTATTGTTTACAAATTAGTAATGATAGTTTATATTATGTTATTAGTATCTTCGTTATGTTTGTTTTTTATTCAACCAGTTGATACATCACAAAAAGAGATTAGTTGTCAGGAAAAAAAGCGTTTTCATAGAAAAACAATTATAATAACAGTTGTAATTATAATTGTATCAATTGTAAGTGTGAAATTAGGTATTTATAATATAATTATCTCTCTTTCCGTAGGATTGTCACTTGCTAGTTTATTGTTAATAATGGGTAAATTACAACAATTTTTACAAGGATCTTCTTAAACCGTGGCTGTTGCTGGACTAAATTTGTTTCATCTTAGATATGCACGTTATGGAACATATAATCGGATTCATTTGTATTTTATTTTTGCAACATAAAAAATAATAGTTTGTTGTCACTTATTTTAAAGAAATTTGGTTCATTTTTGTATAAATTAAAACTTTTGCAGATTGTATTATGTTTGAACGATGCCAATATTTTATATTTATTAAACTAGCTATAGGTAAAGTTGAAAACTATTACTTATAAAACGATTTTATGCTATAAGCTATAATAAATGTAGGAATGACATTATATAACTATGCGTGGATGTTGTTGTAAAAAAATATTTTTATTATTAAGGTGGGATTAAAAATTATTAAATAATAATAGGACAATAATTATTAACACTGTATGAAACAAGAGCAGAACTTTTAATCTGTTTTATTTCATACAGTGTTTTTGGTTATATTTAGGCTTTTATGGTATATAGATGGCTATGCTACATAGCTGAATATCCGTAACTCCTTAATTTTGAAAAAAGAATTCAAAA
>CAKSGI010000500.1 GCA_934454005.1 uncultured Eubacteriales bacterium
AGTCTTAGATGGGGAGCAAATGCCCTCTCTTACGGAAGAAATTGAGGTAGGTTATCAGGAAGACGAAGACGGAGTAATTAGTTTTGAAGATTCTGAAGCCTTGACAAATGCGCTGACCGGGGGAACCTATTCTTTCCTTGTTAGCATGATGGAGGAGAACTAAATGAAAAAATGTAGATTACAGAATGCCTTGATTTGCTTGCTGTTGGTGTGCGCGTTCTCTATCTCCTTAGCGGTACCTGCGTTTGCAGCGGATGATGTTAAAGGCATGATTTCGCTGGAAGTAAATGGAAAGAGTACAACGCTTGCTGTATTGTTAAGAGACGGGGTGTGGTATGCGGACATTCAAAGTTTGGCGAAAATTGCAGTGTGCAATTCCGATCGAGATAGTAAAGGCGAGTCGGTACTCACAACGAAAGCTGCTGTTAGCCAAAACAATGGGAAAGTAGTATTTACAAGAGAAAACACCGCACTTAATTATCAGCCTATCATCTTATACACGTGCGACAAAGATAAAAGCATACAGGTGGATGATTCGTACTATGTTCCACTAGAGGAAGCGAGCAAGGCATTAGGTATACATTTCACTGCAACAGACGGGAAACTATATAGTAAGGCTACGAGGACGGTCAAAGACCTTAGGGAAGATTTGAATTATGTATTTTCTGCTCCTAACTTCAATGCATCGTCTATCATAATTGACCCAAGTACTCATTGGGCTACGATAGAGACTGCTTCACGTGTATATGCTGCCCTGCCGTTTGTTGGGGATGGGAGTGTTGTTGGAACTCTTTTAGGTACCGATGAAGAGAATAGGTTTATGAAGGCGTTTACGAATATTCTGACTTTTGATGAGGATATGAGTAACATTTGTTCAGAATTATCGGAGTCTTTGAAGGAATCTGAGAATATCCGAGAAATTATTCCAGTATTAGAAGAAGTATCTGAAAAAGGGGGACAACTGGAACAACTACTCAGAGACAGTGGAATGAGCGATGAAATAATTTCAAAAATTATTACGGAGTACCCATCCATTGGTTATTATACACGCTTTGGAGATTATGTGAAGGATTTTAACGAAGCTGTTGATATGACAAAGATTGAGGATTTTATGAACGTTGCTGCCTTAATTAAGGTTGCATCAGGGTTTGATGAGTCAGTAGTCCTCATGTATAAGGATATTTTTCAAAATAGTAAAAATAAGCGTGTGAAAAAAACGGCTCAAATGGCTTTTGATTCTATATATCAATTTAAGACCGTGGCAAAGATGGAAGGAAATTGGGCTGTGGGTTTAGTGGTTGGAAAAATTGAAGATCGTTTGGAAAAAGTAAACTTGGAAGCCGAGGGGATAAATAAGATCATACAATATATAGGTGCAAAGACAATAGATTCTGTTACGAATGGGAGTAGCATATCAAATGCAGTAATATATATGTCAATCTATACAACAATACAGAATGAAATTAGGGAGTATTACTATAAAAATCGGGAAAGTATGGATCAGACAGATGTAGCGGAGAAGCTCTTGTGTGCAGGTAGACTCTATACAAAATGTATCTATGAGGAGTACAAGAATTGCAGCTTTGATAGCGAGATCAAGGACAGTGTGCAAAGTGCTGACAATTGCTTCCGCAATACACTTAAATTACTTATGTCATATGGAGCGAAAGAGTGTGTGGAAGAGATTGATAATTCAGATTTCTTTAACACCTTGACAGAGGACTACGCATCTTTAGTCCACACACCGCCGACGATCCCTTATCTGGGTGATGTGCCGATTTTTATTGGCTGTACTGTCTCTGAAGCAACAGAGATTCTAGGCACTACATACCAAAAAGATTATGAAGAAGGAGGGACGTGCCTCATTTTTGAAAAAGAGGGTCTTACACTCGCTTTAGATGATGATTATAGCTATAGTACCCTGTCTGGTGATGAAGAAATTATCTGTCAGACGGTATGGGAAGATAAGTCCCTGTTC
>CAKSGI010000501.1 GCA_934454005.1 uncultured Eubacteriales bacterium
TAGAACAAGCTTTATAAT
This sequence comes from uncultured Eubacteriales bacterium, assembly GCA_934454005.1. The sequence continues at coordinate 19 of CAKSGI010000501.1, forward strand.
ATAAATAATTTTTTTTATAGTCAATAAAGTCACTTATTAAAGAAATTGAATATTTTTTTTATGATAAGAATATTGAATTTAATTTAAGTAAAACAGATATAGTGAAACTCTTAAAAAGTTATTATAACAAAACTTGTTATTTGTCTGAAATAAATAAAAAAAATAGTGTTTACAAATTGGTGAAACAAAAATATGGTTTAGAGATTTACGATGTATTAATACAGCAATGCTACGATATGATTTCATATGAATATCGAATAGATGATTATAGAATGTTTCATTTAATGTGTAATCATATGAATATAGGTGTTTTGCTAGTAGACTATCTAAAGTCAGAAGCTTTTGAAGAAAATGCACTTTGTAATAAGATTTCAAATAAATATATAGAATTGTATAATCAAATGATATATATTAGAAATCTTTTTATAAAAAGTAGTATTTGTAAAGATGCAAAAAAAGTATTAAAGGTAATAGAATTAATAAAAGATATAAAAGAACAAGAACGAAAGTTCTTATTATCAATATTACAAAAATTAGAAGTTGAGAAATAATTGGTACATTAATAAATGTAAATCCAGATATCTATTTTCGAATTTGAATACTAAAGAGATTTTTGAAAAATTCATATAGGGTGATTACCCGAAAGAGGTTGGGACCCCGTGTCCCAACCTTTCCTTTTTGCACATCAACCCAATAATTTAAACCACAATACGGTTTATTATCCTAAATCCCATCCATATTAGAATTCGACATCGACACACCGCAATAGTAAAATATAACCATAAAGTTTGAGAGCAACAAGCCTTAAAACTTTAAATCAAAAATAAATAAATGCCTTATTGAAAACAGTAGTTTTATAACTGACTGTTTTTCAATAAGGCATTTTTTATTGCAAAAATGGAGGTGTCTTATGAAAAGTGAAAGCATTATAGTTGTTCCACCGTAAGAGTGAAACTGGGTCAATATTAGAAGTATAAATTTTTTAGGAGGACAAACATGAAGTTAAATTACGAAGAATTTAAGGAAAAAATTAAGGATGATATTAAGGATTATATGGATGAAAAGTACAAGGATTGTGAAGTTGTAATCAGAAAAGTTAATAAGACTAACCGTGAGGTTGATGGTTTGAACATGTTGGACATACCGGGATTAAAAAATGCCTCACCAACCTTATATGTAAACAATCTTTATGAAGAATACGAAAGAACAGGAAATTACGAAGAGGTTGTAAGAGGGGCAGCTGAAACAATGGAAAGGGGAATTAAGTCATTTAATAAGGAAATCAAGGCAGAGCTTTTGGATACATCAAGACTTAAGGATAACGTGTTTTTTACAGTAATAAATGCCGAACAAAATAAAGAGTTATTGAAGACAGTTCCACACAGGAAGTTTGAGGACCTTGCAATTGTGTACAGATGGAATATTGGAAGTGATTCTTTGGGAATGTATACAAATCTTGTTGACAATAGGTTGGCAAAGAAGGAAGGACTTACGGAAAATGATTTGTACAATGCAGCGAGAAAAAACACAAAAGAATTACTTCCAGTGTCAGTCAGAAACATGAATGAAATAATTAGCGAAATCATATTTGGTGAAAATGAATTAGAAGACGAGATGGATAAAGAATTTAAAGAAGTAATGATGGAAACACCTAATGAACATTCAATGTATGTAATTACAAACGAAAGTAAATTGTATGGAGCAGCTTCAATTTTGTATGAAGAGCCACTACACGAATTAGCAGAAAAGTTTGGAAGTGATTTATACATTTTACCTTCAAGTGTACATGAAGTTATTGCTGTGTCAGCAGATATGGGTTCCCCTGATGACCTTGCAGAAATGGTTTATGAAATCAATATGGAGCAGGTAGACATTGATGACAGACTTTCAAATCAGGTTTACCACTATGACAAGGATTTGAGAACACTAAGACTTGCAACGGATACGATAAACAA
>CAKSGI010000502.1 GCA_934454005.1 uncultured Eubacteriales bacterium
GACGAATGTTATTCGCCAAGTGATAACAATTTAACAGCATTTTTTATTACTGATAATAAGCTTAACTATAATGATTTTATCAATTCATTTCCTGTTGAAGCAAGAAATTACATAACTTTCTATGAATATATGAGTAACAACGAAAATAACGAAGGAATTTTATATGCTTATTGTCCTGCTTATGTTGTAATGATATTTTTAGGACAAATACTAGGCGGAAATAAAGATGTTAATACAGATAGATTTATTACGTCACTAAATAATACAGGAGCATTAAATTCAATTAATAATGCTATAAATGGCATAACTGTGAAAAACTTTATTCTTACGGCTAAATCTGCTTTGAAAATAAAAATGGGAGTGATAGCATATCCGCACTATATTGATGCGTATTGGTTATTAAATGAGGAGGTGGTATGTTGAATCAACAAACAGTTTTAAGATTTATTAGTTCTTTTTTAATTTTTATTATTTTTATTGCTCTGCCATTTATACTTTTTATTAAAACAATGTTTTTTTTATCTGACGATAGTGCATTTGGAATGTTTATTAGACTATTTAATATGGTTGCATTGCCTATGGAGATTTTGTCAGTTAGTATTATAAATTTTATTGGTTTTTTAATTCTGAAAAAAAAACACAGATGGAAACAAATCTCTTTTATTTATCTTTTTTTTCAAACAATTACCTCTATTACTATGACTATATATTTCTATCTAAATGATAGTGGAATAGTTGGTGAAATAATGATTATCAATGATATAATAAAGCCAGAATCATATATATTTCATTCATTGATTTGGTTAAGTTTGTCTTGTATAGCATCATTTGGTGTTATTGTGATTATTTATTGTGTTGATAAGTTAAAGAAGACTGATTCGAAAAATATTGAGTAGCATACTATTATAGCCAAAAATATAGATATTCTATATCTTGCACATCAGTATCTAAAAAACTTTAGGAGGTTATCTTATGTCAAAAAAGCCAGAAAAAGAAAAAAGTTTATATATTCCCGAAAGCAAAAAAGATTATGAATACTATTGCAATATACAATTGCTGAAAAATATAAAAAGTGATTATTATGAAATCAGTAAATGTTTATTATCCGACGCTATTAGGGATAAATATATCCCTTCTGATACATCATATAAAAGTGAGGTAATATTTGATCAGTACCAAAAGCTTTCAGATGACTTCAATTATTACATCGACAGAGTCATTGAAAAAACTGACATTACAGATTATAATGATTATCAGCAGGCAATGGATATGGTGATGATTGTCGCTTGTGATACTGCTGAATTTGTTCATAGAAATTTTATTTTAAAAGCCAATAGAGAATTTTTGAAGCATAAGGAAAAATATATTAATAAATCAAAAAGCATAAAATACATAGCAACACAGATTGGAAGTATCATTTATAAATTAAAATCAAATACATTATCTACAATAATTATGAATTATTTTTGCACTTCAATATTTGAGAGCTTCATATTACTATCACTTATATCATGCCTTATATTAATGAATAAAGATTTTAATGGTTTTATTGTATCACTTGCTGTAACTATAGCACTTTTTGTTGTATATCTTATTTTTTTATCAAGATTGAAGTTTGTCTCTAGAACCGGTGAGTATCAATTATCAAAATATAAATATAGCACTCATCCATATAATTCTCAGTATAAATTTAATGATATTATGTCAGTACTGTCTTCAATAAAGGCGTTAATAAAATAATTATAATTAATGGAATATGTGGACAAAATTGTGAAGAACAGCGATGAAAACGTGTCGCTGTTCTTCACTTTTTACAAAGGGACTATTCTATACTATATTTGAATTTTAGTTGCTTAGCCAAATCCTGCAAATCCTGACAAGCATCAAAGCACATCCGGTTATAGCGGTCAATATCATCGGAGCTGCTGTTTACAGTCAGTCCACGCTTGACAGCCCGTATCTTTTCCCTA
>CAKSGI010000503.1 GCA_934454005.1 uncultured Eubacteriales bacterium
AAGAAAAAGCAAAAGTTTTCGATTGGTGCTACCTCAGAAGGAGTTAAGAAAATTGCTATTATGGATAGGCTTCTTGCAAATGGATATTTGGGCACAAATTCCATTATTTTTATAGATGAGATAGAATCTGCGCTACATCCTAAAGCAGTGTGCCAGTTTTTGGATATGATTGATAATATTGCAAATGAAATGGGGCTTCAGGTGTTTATTACAAGTCATTCCTATTTTGTAATAAAAAAATTATTGTTGATTGCGTTAAAGACGGCTAATACAGTTAGTTGCATTTCCTTAAACAAGGGAAAAGAGGCGGAAATATGTGACTTGCATGATGGCATGCCGGATAATTCAATTATTGATACTTCAATTGAATTATATGAGCGGGAAATTGAGGAGGTGCTTTGATGGGGGTTATTACGGAATCTGATATGCAATTTGGAAAATATCCGGAAAACCTTATTTTCCAAATAGAGGATAGTGTACAATATAAGGAAAAACTACGACAGAATGGTGTTAGAAGTTGCGAGTTTATTTTGCGGAGAGACAACACATTATGTTTCGTAGAAGCGAAAAAAAGTTGTCCCAATCAGATAATTGCAAATTCTTCCGAAGAAAAGAAAATTAAGTATCAAGAGTACATACAAGAGATTGTTGAAAAGATGCGCCATTCACTTGATTTATATGCCAATATCGTGTTAAAAAGGTATTCGCAAGATGGAATGTCGGATCAATTAAAAGATGCAGAAAACTTGAATATGCGTTTGATTTTAATAGTAAAAAATGCAGAAAATGCGTGGTTAGATCCGTTTCGAGATAAGTTTCGTAAAGAGTTGAGAAAAGAGATGCAGATTTGGAAAATACCAGAATTTGTTATTCTAAATGAGGAGCAGGCGAGGAAGAAACACTTTATTCTATAAAAAGCAAATGGGAAAATAGGAAGTTATACACAGCATCAAAATCAAAGACAGGTATGATTGGATGTTATTATCTGGGTACGGTGCCATCAGATCTTGTGGGCGCATTTAGTCTGATAGTCTACGCTTCTCCGGAAGGGCAGTTTATAAGGCATTGGGGGTGACAGGAGTGGCGTTTTTGTATGATAAAGATGAGCAGTTAAACAATGTAGGGTTAAGTATTATTATGATTAGTATTTGTTTAGGCGCGCTTATTTGGTTACGGCGTTAAGGTATGTGAAGAAAAAGTAAATACTTATAATGTAACTGTTGAGAAAAAGTAAAAAACACTTGTAAATAAGTAATAGTAATTTTATATTCAACTTTGCCAGCAACATGTATAAAGGAGGAACTTTACCATGACACAAAACCAAGGTGTGATTTATATTCTTACCAATCCGTCATTTCCAGAATATGTAAAGATTGGATACGCGGATAATATTGAGAAGAGATTGCAGCAATTGAACCGGAGTGAATGTATTCCATTTGCATTTAGAGTGTATGCTACTTATAAGGTTAATTCAAGATTGTCTGATTTGAAGATACATTCCATTATAGATAAGTTGAACCCGAATTTACGATCAATAGAAAATTTTAACGGAAAAAAACGAGTTCGGGAGTTTTATGCAATGTCGCCTGAGGATGCGTATTCGATATTGGAGGCGATTGCGGAAATACATGGTTGTAGTGAAAATCTGAAGCGGATTGTACCATCAGAGGAAGAAAGAGAAGCAGAAGAGGCAGCCGTAGAAATTGAGACAGAGAGTGCAGAAAGAGCAGTTAATTTTTCTTTTACAAAATGTGGTATCTTACCTGGTGAAATGATACAATATAATTATAACCCAGCAATTCAGGCAGAAGTAGTTGATGATCGCCATGTAAGATATAATGATGAGATAATGTCATTGACCGCACTTGCAAAGTTGTTGACAGGGCGTACATATTCAATCGCTGGTCCTAAATTTTTTATGTATAAAGGTGAAGGATTGAATGATATTAGGCAAAGACTGGGGG
>CAKSGI010000504.1 GCA_934454005.1 uncultured Eubacteriales bacterium
TGTCTAAAATCTCTTCCGTCAATACTTCTGGATTACCAGCAAGAGTATAAAGTAAACCTAAGTATGCTGATGCACCGCTATTAGTTATTGTCGGATTAGCCATCGTAAACTTCAATTTTCCTGAAGAAATCGCATCAACTAAATCTTTAGTGTAAATTGTTTTACCAACAAAACCTAATTCTTCTGCTTTAGATTTTTTTATTCCAAAAATTACAGGAGTAATACTCGTTGCTTTGGAATTCTTAAGTGTAGCTACTTTACTATCAATCATATATGCCCAAATTGAATTTGATATAAAGATAGAATCATACTTCTCACCATTGTTGATTTTATCCATTATCTCTAAAGTTCCAGCATAATTAATATTTACATCATAACCTTTAGATTTAGCATAATTTAGCACTATCTCTTCCAAGTCCTTATTTTCAGAACTTGCTAAAATATTAAATTTTTTTTCATCAATAGTACTATTATTCTTTCCCCAATAGTTAAAATCCGAATTGTGAGAATCTCTATATGAAGAAAGTTCAGATATAGCCATTCCTAATATTATAATTATCACAAAGCAAATGACAAGAACCGAAACTTTAGATTTGCCATTTGAAGAATTAAAGCCAAACTTTTTAATCATAACTTTTCCCCCTACATAATCTTAATAAAATTATATATATACAATCTAAAAATTTCAATACTTATATCAAAATATAATGGAAGAAAAAATATTTCTAACCAAATCATATAGTTAATCAAAAGTAACAAATATTATGATTTTTTAGTATATTATTGTTTCTAACATAAACAATATAAATGAGGTGTTTATATGTTTAAACCAGACATGATTTATTATGAAAAAAATATTACAAGCTATAGACTAGGAAAGGAATTATTAGAAAAATACAAAGACGTTCCACAAGTCATCATAGAAAGCCACAACAAAATAGACGAACTTCGTAGTATGCCAAACACAGAATTTGCACATCTAAAAAAACATCTTATAATAGGAGTTCGAAAAACTCATAAATATGAACCAAATCATAAAGTATCAGACTTTTTAGTTCCATACACATCATCTGGTTGTACAGCAATGTGTATGTACTGCTATCTAGTATGTAATTTCAACAAATGCTCATACCTTAGACTATTTGTAAACAGAGAAGAAATGTTAGAAAAAATAATAAAAACGGCAAACAGACTCCCGCCTACAACAACATTTGAAATAGGAAGTAATAGCGACCTAGTCTTAGAAAACACAATCACCGGAAATCTGCCTTGGACAATAGAAAACTTCATAAGAACTCCGAATGGAATACTTACCTTTCCAACAAAATTTGATATGGTAGACCCAATACTAAACATTAATGCCAAAAATAGAATTATACCGAGAATGAGTGTAAACCCACAAGAAATAATAAACATGGTAGAATTCGGAACTTCAAGATTAAATGACAGAATAACTGCAATAAACAAACTAAAAGACTCTGGATATAACGTAGGCATACTAGTAGCTCCAATAATCCTTATAAACAATTGGGAAAAACTATACGAAAACCTATTCAAGACCCTTAGTGAACAACTAACAGAAAAAGCTAAAAAAGAAGTGTTTTTCGAAATGATATTCATGACATACAGTTACGTCCATAGAATGATAAACTCAGATATGTTTCCAAATGCAGTAAATCTTTTTGACAAAGATCAAATGACAATGCGTGGAAGAGGAAAATACATGTATAAGCAATCCATAAAAGAATCAGCCACCAAAGAAATCTTAACAATGTTCAGAAAATATTTCCCCAAAAATAAACTAATCTACATCGTCTAAACAGTCTCAAACTCCAACAAAAAAATTCTCACCTCCGAAAAAAATAAATAGATTGACACCACATACTAAAAAAGCAAGCTAGATATATAAAATTTTTTGAACAACGGTTTGGTGTGGCGAGGGTTCAAAAAATTTTATAT
>CAKSGI010000505.1 GCA_934454005.1 uncultured Eubacteriales bacterium
TTTCATATAATTTTTTATATTTTTCGTATTTTGTGGATAATGGAACAAACCAAATTATTTCTTTATTTTTTCTATCTTTAAAACAAAAATAACAAGGTCTTTTATTACCATTTTCTTTATTAACCATTAATCCATAATCTTTAAATACATCAAAAAATTCGTCTTTTATAAAATAAAATTTTCCATCTTCTATTACCATTTTGCTACATCTCCTCTTTATGAAAATATGGGATCTACTTTTATAGACCCCATATTTAACTATAATTAACATTTTTCCACCTGCACATTTATATCTCGCAAGCAGGGTTGCGGTTCACATTCTCTCACCTATAAATTTATATCTCGCAAATAGGGTTGCGGTTCACATTTTAATTATAGCAGATATTAAATATCTACTACTATTATATTCATTATACAAACTTTTTATTAAAATATCAAGACTTTTTATTAAATTTTTTTAATAATTTTTTATACTACATTTCTAATTCAACTCCTATTTCCTCATGAGAATTTTGATAAGAACTTGAATTTTTATAATCAAATGTTATTTTATCATCATTCTCAGCCAAATTATAAGCAAGAACTCCAGCCATAGCTTGTACTATTTGTTCTTCTGTATTAGGGTTAATAAATGTAATATTCAAACTCTTTTTCAAAATTCTCACCTTCTTCCATTTCAATACTATTATTAAAGTTTTAAAAATATTACTTTTATTTTAAAACTACAAGTGGTAAATACCCATATGAGATTTGCCCTCATTTCACCTTTAGTGAACCGCCCCTTTACATCACGTTAGCCAGACGGAAGTATCATTATATGTCTTGCAGTTTGCTATTCAATTTTCAATGTGCTATAATAGAAAACAGATATTTAAAATTACTATTTTCTATTTTGTAATTTCATTGTACTCGCCTAAAAATAGCTTGTAAAGAGATTTTACAAAGTCTATAGATAAATTTAAAATTGAAATAGCTATATTCTATTTTTTAAAATGGAGGAAACATTGATATGATAACGAATTTCACAATTAATAATAATAAAATTATAATAAAAAATGGTCGGAGAATATTTTGGTGCAATTCATGATTTTGAATATAATATTGGTGATAAACTATATGAATTTGCAATAATGGATTATAAAGAAGTTGATAGACTTAAATCTATATATACACAATTGATAGAACTTATTTGTTTTGCTAAAAAGTCTGACAGTTCTGATGAAAAAATGGATTGTTTCTTTAAAATGTTTCAAATAGTTAGAGCATGTTTAGAATTTTCTCCATATACGCATTTTTATACACAAGTTCTCATAGATATAATAGTAAAAACATATAACACAAAAACATTCAGAAGTGATTTATTGTTTAAATCACAAATAGGTGTACTTATTGAAGATTATAAATATTACCCCAGTGAAATATTTAGAGAACTAGAAGAAGATGAATATACTCCAGAAATTTTATTAATTAAATGGACACAAGAAATAGATAAGATATCAAATAAAAAACATGCTGAATATATGAAATTCTTTGAAACTATGAGAGATTTACTAATTGAAAATTTAATGGAAAAGAAAACAGATTTAAAAGAAAGATTAGAATTAATAAGCAAATATTCTAATAATTCTTTAGTTAGAAATTTAAGTGTTCCAGAAAAATTGTACTTGTATGAAGCAAAAAGAGTATTTGATATACATTATCTTAATACTAATCCTGCACATGCATTATTTTTAGATACTAAATTTAAGACAAAATATATATGTGATACAGAATTATCAAGAGAAGAGAGAAAATTAGATGTTGAAGAAATAGTAGAGATAATAAAAGAAAAACATATTGTAGCGGAAGAAGTTTATGAATTACAAAATACAGAAGAACAAATTAGATTTGAGTTATTTAAAGTAATCCAAAATAACTTTACTATAAATAAATGTGAAAATTGTGGAAGACTATTTATTC
>CAKSGI010000506.1 GCA_934454005.1 uncultured Eubacteriales bacterium
GATTTTCTTTGTGAAAAATTTTTTACAGATCAGCGCCGTGTTGAATTTAAGCGTGAAAAAATTTCAGCACAGCGGAGATTTCCTAGCTAAGAAACATTATGTTTGTCATGTTGTTGATAATGAAGGATTTAGATGTGATAAGTTTACATATACTGGTGTAGACGTTAAGAAAAATGAATTGCCAGATTCTATTAAAAAGTTGCTTAAAGAGGCAATTGAAGGATTTATGATTGAGGACTGGAATAACAATAAATTTCAGATTAAAATTAGAGAAATTTATGATCAGTTTTGTCAACTTCCAATTGAAAAAATGTCATATATTAAAAATTATTCAACAAAGAAGAATGCTGAATATTTTGATTTGGAAAAAGGTGCAAATGCACATGCTAAGGCTGCGGAATATTATAATCAAGTTTTGAGAGAAACTGGCTTATCATCTAAATATGAATTTATCAATATGGGTGACAGATTTCACTATTTTTATTGTCATACCGATAATCCATATGGAATTGCTTAAATTGGATATAAAGATAAATGGCCAAAAGAATTTAATAAATTATTTAAGCCAGATATCAATTTAATGTTTCAAAAAACATGTATGGCTCCATTACGTGGATTTATGGAAAATCATGCATTTGCTAAATTTGAACCTGAACTTGAAATGGATTCTGGCGTAATTCCTCTATTTGATCTCTAAAGGATTTGTAAACAATGAAATATAATTTTGTAGAAACTCAAAATAAAAAAATATTAATTTTTAGTGATCAGCATTTTGGTCATTCAAAAGATAATCCATTTAAACTTAAACAAACAGAAAAGTGTATGGAATGGATTATTTCTGTTGGAAAAAAGAATAATGTTGATTATATAATATTCATGGGTGATTTATGGGAACAACGATTTGCTATAAGTGTTAAAACTATGAATATTGCTATCAAATGTGTAGAAGAACTTGCTATCAATTTTGAAAAAGTATTTCTGATCGTGGGTAATCATGATACTTATTACAAAAATAGTAATGAAGTTAATTCTATAGATTTTCTTAAAATGATTTCTAGAAATGAAAATATTGAAATCATAAATAACGATCCTTATTACTTAACTATTAATGGAAAAGTTCTTGGATTATTTCCATGGGGGTCTAAAATTAAAGAAATTTATTCAGATCCTAATTTTGAAAAATGTGATTATGCATTTGGTCATTTTGCTTTAAATGGAATTGAAATGACAGGAGGATTAAGTATTGGTGAAAAATATGAATTTGAAGATATTTTTCATTTATCTAATAATGTTTTTTCTCGGTCATTATCACAAAAATAAATTATATAAATCACTACAAACTTTAGATGCTAATTTATTCATGGTTGGTTCACCTATGCAATTAAATTGGGGTGAATATAATCAAGATAAATTTATCTATATATTAGATCCTGTTAACAATGTATTAAACGAAGTAAAAAATAATGTAAATTCTAGATATGAAAAAATTTATTACTCATTATTAACAAATAAACGATATAATGAAAATGAATTAATAAAATTATGTAAAAATAATTATGTAAAACTTGTAGTAGATTCAAAATATCAATTAAATCAAATTCTTACATTAACAGATTTTATAAGAAAATTTAATCCAATTACTGTTGAAACAGAATATCTTATCAGTATCGCAAATGATACAATAATGGAATCAGCAGATGCAATAGTAAAGTCAGGTTCTAAAGATAATAAAGAATATTTAATGGAATATCTTGAAACTGCTTATAAAGAAATATCAAAGGTCGATGAAGATATTGATAAGCAGTTGCTATTTCATCTAGCTGAATCTTACTATGAGAAAGCACAGTCTAGCGAAAAAGAACAAGATTAATCACTTAGGATAAATAGTTTTTAATTAAAATATTCATTTCTGTCTTCAATACTTCAAGAGCAAAACTATATTTAAGCATTAATTCTTTT
>CAKSGI010000507.1 GCA_934454005.1 uncultured Eubacteriales bacterium
TTCCAATATAGCCCAACCATATAGGCAATAAAGAGAACACAGCATATAGAGTTGTTTCAATATTCTTAATTATCCCTAATCGTTTAAACTCTTGTCCGCTTCTATATGTAATTTCTATGCCATTTATTAGTGGAGAAAAAACAAGGAGAAAAAATAAAAGTACAGATGCGCCTACATATACAGCAGATTTACCACTAAGTAAAGTATGTAGTCCTAAAACTATCGAAACAATAGCACCAATAAAAGCCACAATAATAGAAACACTATATGTAGTGTTCACCATATCTTGCACCAATTCAACATTATTTTTTGCTTTATAGTATGCCAAATTACGATTTAAACCATTAAATACCCCCAAATGCATGAAATTCAAATATACTTGTATTAACAAGAACTGTTGAATAACCCCCATGTCCTCAGGATCTATAAATGCTGTCGCTACAATACTAGAAATCATAGACAATGCCATAGAATAAGTATTGGAAAATACAAATACAAATTCGCCCCAATACTTTTTGACATTTATCGTTATCTGTTCTGATATCATCGATTTTTAATTCTTTTTCAATTTCCAAACCTACCTCTGGCATATTCGTGAAAAGATTTTTCACAATGCCTTTTTCTATATATGAATGTATAACGTAAAAACACGTACCTTCATTAAATTAATGACATTTGTCCCTAACTTATTTTATTGGATTATTACTAATCACGATATTTTATAACCCTTGCAGGACAACCTACAGCAACTGCAAAATCAGGAATATCATGTGTAACTACAGAATTGGCACCAATAATTGCACCGGTACCGATTGTCACTCCTGCGAGAACCTTTGCCCCACTCCCAATCCACACATCAGAACCAATCCTTACAGGTTTTATTGTTGAACGTTGAAATTTTATAAGATTATCTCGTTTTGCTGTATGGTTATTATCAGTAATTTGTACATATGGTCCTATTAGTGTATAATCACCAATATACATCTCTGCCTTTGCCGTAATTATACTGTTTTGACCAATTGTAACATTATCGCCTATTATAAGTTTAGGAAATGGCTTTGTAAGCAGGATACGTACGCCTTCATCAATAGTTACATTATTACCAATTTCAAGGTATGCACCATCTGTTTTTCTTATTTGCACATTCTTCCTTACCGTAAGATTACTGCAACTGTTATCTATAATCCTACGAATTACCCCCCCCGGAGCCATTCTAAGAACGACATCCTTTTTCTATTGGAAGTTCCTGCTTTGTCTACCAAACCTGCATTTTCATTATGCAGGTTTGTGTAGAGTTGCTCTTCGATACCTTTTGTCATATCATATTCCACGTTAATATTGTGTCTTCTGCCAAGTCTAATTTTACAGCACGACCAATAACAATATCAGTATAGATTGGAGCGATACCTGTGCCTGGACGTTTCGGCATAAGGTCTTCTTTCTTTATAATTTCACCAGCCTTCATATTACGAGTCAATACAAGTGAACGACGTGCTTCTCTGCGTGGTATTTGTTCACATTCTAGAACAGTCTTTTCAGAAGAACCAAGAACTGAATCTATCCACCTAAAATTAGATATAGCTTTCTTGAAATCACTTGGATCACCAGAATGATAATGATCATTACCAGAAAGTGACTTGTCAAGAGTAAAATGCTTCTCTATCACTTCTGCACCAAGAAGATAAGCAGTCGCTAAAGTCATCATCGTGTCATCTGGAGCCACATGGTCACTAAAGCCAACTTTAACATCAGGAAACACTCGTTTAAGCGTTTCTATTATTCTTAGATTTGCATTTTTAGGGTCTGTTGGATAAGAGAGTACACAGTGAAAAATAACTATTTCTGGACATTTCTCTTCCTTTAATATACGAACTGCTTCCTCTACCTCAGAAAGATATGCTGCTCCAACAGATATATAAATAGGTTTGCCCTTTTTGGCTATATGACGAATAAATGG
>CAKSGI010000508.1 GCA_934454005.1 uncultured Eubacteriales bacterium
GTCTTACATTGCGTGAATCATGTTATAGTTGTCAATATAAGAATTCTAAGCGTATCGGAGATATTATGATCGGAGATTTTATTGGATTTGGCGTACATATTCCATATGAGGGTGAAAGTAAAAGACCGTCACTTATTATTGCTACTAATGAAAAAGGAGTAAATTACATTAAATCATGTGAGAAAGATATAGTTTTGGTGGAAAGAACGATAGAAGAAGCAATGATTGATGGACGAAGTCTTAGAGAACCATTTCCAAGACATGAGAAACAAAAAAAATTTAGAGATGAATATAGAAAAAATGGATATATTGAGGCTATAGAAAATACAATCAATGATGAAATCAAGTTGTGCAAAAAGAATAATAGAGTTATGCATATAAAACGTAAAATAAAATTTTTCTTGAGTGATTTTTTTAATATAAAAATTCAAAATGGAAAGGTATATCATGAAGAGTAAGTTTTCAATAAAAAAATTGCAAGAAAAATATAAAGAAATACCAATACAAGCGAAGTTAGCTTTATGGATTACGATATGTACATTGGTTCAAAAAGGAATTTCTGTGATTACGGTTCCTATTTTTACTAGAATGATGGATACAGTGTCATATGGAAAAGTTTCTGCGTATTTTTCATGGTTAAATGTGTTATCAATCATTGCATCATTTAGATTAGGAGCGGGAGTTTATAATAAAGGATTGTCAAAATATAAAGATGATCAAGAAGGATATTGTTTAGCAATGCAATATACGACTAGTATTATAACAATATTCTTATTTCTTATTTATATTATTGGACATAAATGGATAAATGCCTTTACGGATATGAATACGACAATTACCTGTTTAATGTTTCTGCAAGTATTTTTTAGTACTTCTATGGGTTTTTGGAGTGTTCGGCAGCAGTATTTATTCAAATATAAACAAGTAGCATGTGCTGCCTTGGTTTATGCTATTTTGAATCCTATATTAGGATTGATTTTTGTTTTTAATACACCATATGAAAATAGAGATGTAGCAAGAATAGCATCGGTAGTGTTGGCTGAAATAATAATAGGATTATTTTTTTACATTCTTAATATAAAAGATGGTAATGGTAAATTAAAAAAAGAATACGGCATTTTTGCAATAAAATTTAATTTACCATTAATTCCACATTATTTTTCTGAATATATTCTAAATCAATCAGATAGAATTATGATTCAAAAACTATGTTCATATTCATCAGTTGCGTTTTATAGTGTAGCTTATAATGCGGGAATGTTAATGACAATACTTACAAGTAGTATTAATCAAGCTATTACACCTTGGCTGTATCAAAGTCTTGATAAAAAGGAATTTGAAAAAATCGGGAAAGTATTGATGGCATTATCTGTAGCTATTTTAATTCCAATGCTCATATTTATTGCGTTGGCTCCAGAGGCAGTTCTTATTTTAGCTGGAAGAGAATATAGTTCTGCAGCATATGTAATTCCGCCAGTGGCGGGAAGTGTTGTTTTTCTATTTCTATATACTAATTTTGCCAATGTTGAATTTTATTATGACTGCAATAATTTCACAATGTATATTTCCATGATAGGAGCATTTTTGAATATTGTTTTAAATTTTATATTTATCAAATTATTCGGATATATTGCAGCTGGATATACTACTTTTGTATGCTATTTCGTATATTGTGCAGGACATTATTTATTCATGGAACATATCATTTGGAGAAAATTTAAAAAGCATTTAATTGATTGGAAGAAACTGTTTGGACTGTTTTCTATTATGGTTATTTTGATGGTAGGAATGAGTTTATTATATAACAGCATGGCAATTAGATATGGAGTTATTTTGGTTATAGTGTGTTGCGTAATTCTCAAAAGACAAGTTATTATAAAATCTTTTAATGAATTTTTACAAATGAGGGAGAAAAAAACGAATGAAAATTAAAGAAATTGGACTGGTTAATTC
>CAKSGI010000509.1 GCA_934454005.1 uncultured Eubacteriales bacterium
AGACCAGTATGTATATACCTGACCAGGCATTTCTCCATAAAATTGCCTATACTTTTATATATTCAACAGCATCTAACGATTTCCTTTTTTATTTTTTAATTTTTTTACGTTGCAGTAAAATTTTATACAATGTATTTTATATTTTACAATTCATTTTATGAAGAAAAGAAAGAGCCGGCACATCCTGAACCCACACATATCAATGCTATTTTAATCATATCGTGAATATTAATTTCATCTGCATTGCCTACTATAAACGAAATAAGTGCAAGAATCATAAAATATAAAAAGCCTGTTAATGCACCCCAGAGAAGCCTTTTGTTTTTTTGTCTCGAGCCAATCATAAAGCCACCAACTGCAGCCGAAATTATATACGTAATTATTATCCCCGCTTTTATCTGCCATTCACTCAGATTAAATTTGTATAAACCAAATGATAACCCTAACAGTATAATTGCCGTTATAAAATAAATAACTGCAATCGTTTTTATCATGTTTAATATTTTTACTGTCATACTTCCTCCAATTTTATTTATTATCTGTATCATATTTTATGAATCTATTTTTTCTTATATGTGTAAAAAAATGTTTTTTTATATATTCTTGACTTCCATCATCTTTTTTTATAAAATTGAGAGTAAATATATTTTTATAAAGGAGTGATTTTTTGGATACGGACAGTATCATACAAATTATTGCAATTATTATTCTTCTTGTTATGTCAGCATTTTTCTCGTCTGCTGAAACTGCTTACATGACGGTCAACAAAATCAAGATTCGTTCTCTTGTTGGCAAAGGTAACAAACGGGCAGCTATTGTTGATAAAATTATAAACAACTCAAGCAAAATGCTAAGTACAATACTTATTGGCAACAACATTGTCAATCTTAGTGCATCAACAATCCTTACTACACGTGTAATACATCTTTTTGGAAATTATGCAACAGGTATTGCAACAGGTATAATGACTATTCTTGTACTTATATTCGGTGAAATTTCACCTAAAAATGCTGCCACGGTTCATGCTGACAAAATAGCACTTGCTTATGCACCTGTTATCAATCTTCTTATGTGCTTATTCACACCAATTATTTTTATTGTTGATAAGTTATCAGGCGGCGTACTTCGTTTGTTAAAAATTGATCCTAACAACAATAAAAAAGCTATAACAGAAGAAGAACTCCGTACTTTCGTAGAAGTAAGCCATGAAGACGGCGTTATTGAATCTGACGAAAAGCAAATTATAAATAACTTGTTTGATTTTGGCGATACACAGGCAAAGGATGTCATGATTCCAAGAATTGACATGACTACTGCTGCTGTTGATTCCGACTATAATCAGATAATTTCATTATTCAGGGATACACAGTATACAAGACTCCCTATTTATGAAGAAAGTGCTGATAACATAATCGGAATATTAAACATCAAAGATATTATACTTTCACAGTCAGAAGAAACATTCTGCATAAAAAATATTATGCGTGAGCCTTTTTTTACATATGAACATAAAAATGTCTCTGAATTATTTAAAGAAATGCAACGAGGCTCACATAGCATTGCAATCGTACTTGACGAATACGGCAGTGCTGCCGGCATGATAACAACCGAAGATTTACTTGAAGAAATAGTCGGTGAAATCCGCGACGAATATGACAAAGACGAGACTGAACCTTTTGTTAAACTTGCAGATAATGTTTATCGTGTATCAGCTTCATACAAACTTGATGACATAAATGACGCAATTGGTACTAATCTTCATTCCGATGAAAATGATTCAATTGGCGGCTACATCATTGAACAGCTCGACCGCTTTCCTAAACGTGGTGATCGTTTAAAAACCGGTAATATTGAGTTTATTATTGAACATGCAACAAAGGCTAGAATTGTATCAATTATCATGAAAATAAAACAATCATAAAAATATTTTTAAGAAGAAGCCCGCTATATGGG
>CAKSGI010000510.1 GCA_934454005.1 uncultured Eubacteriales bacterium
GTTCAATATTACTGTTAGTTGATATAAGTAATGCTAAACTTTGTAATGATGAATCCAAAGGATCATATATTCTGGATACAACTAACATAAAGAAAACGAAAGTGAATAAATCGATTTCTGATTTGATTAACAATGAACTACTAAGAATAATAGTAGTAGCAATACCAAGTCTTAAAACAAGACTTGAAGCTGTTATAAATGTAGCTTTACCAAATTCTGCCCATACAGAGTTCTTTTCAAATCCTTTGATTTTATTTTCTAATGTTACTAAATAATCTTCTTCAGCGTTATTTGTATGTAAATCGTTAGATACTTCGATACATTCTTGAATACCACTCTCGTAAGCTACACGAGATTTAGAAGTTTTTCCGGAAAGGTTGTTTTGAACTTTTGAAGAAAAAATGATAATCAAAAATGAAATTGGTAATACCCAAAGCATCGACAATGAAAGTTTTACATTTACCGCAAATAACATGATTGTAATGATTGTTGTAGAAATCATTGAACCAAACAATGGTGGAACGAAATGTGATTGACTCTTTTCAAGAATATCACAATCATTCATGATAGATGTAGTAAGGTCGGCTAAATCTTTCTTGCTAAAATAAGATAAAGGAATAAGTCTTAATTTTTCTGCCAGTTTTATTCTACGTTTACCGGTTTCTTCATAAGTTGCTAAATAAGTTCCATTGTATTGAAAATGAGCAATAATATATATAAATACTAAACAACCAATTGAACCACCAATATAGATTGGCATATGATTACCAAAAGTATTATTCATTAAATCCTTAATTAAGAGGATAAGCAAACCGACGGGCATCATAAATGAAATATTTTGTAATGCAGTTTCTATACTTCCTATAATAACAGAATTTGCTCCTGTATCAGATAAAGCAAATCTTCTTTTAAGCCAATTCTTCATTTTAGAACCTCCATTCTACTGATTTAGTATATTCCTGCCACATTGAAGTGAATATACCATTTTTATTTTTAAGATTTTCAAAAGTATCCATTTCAACGATTTTACCATCGTTTACTACGCATATCTTATCGGCATTTGTAACTGTTGAAAGTCTGTGAGCAATAATGATAACGGTCTTATCTTTTGCAAGATGAGATAAAGCTTCCTGAATCTTGTTTTCATTATCGGGATCAGCAAAAGCGGTAGCTTCATCAAGAATAAGAATAGGAGAATTCTTTAAAACCGCTCTCGCAATCGTTAATCTTTGTTGCTCACCTCCTGATAAATAAATACCCTCAGATCCGATTATAGTATTGATACCATCCTCAAATTTATCAATGATATCCATACATCTGGCAGTCTCAAGAGCATTTTTAACATCTTCTTCGCTGGCATCAGGATTACCTAAACGGATGTTATCTAAGATACTTCCGTGAATCAATTTTGAATTTTGAAAAACAAAACTAATATTATTCATAAGAACCTCTTTATCGATGTTCTTGATGTTTTCGCCACCGATTAATACTTCTCCTGACCATGTATCATAGAATCTGGCCGAAAGAGCTGCAATAGTAGATTTACCACCACCTGATGGACCTACAAAAGCATATGTTTTTCCAGCCGGTACCTTGAAGTTAACTTTATGAAGAACTTCTTTTTCCTCTTCATATCCAAAGCAAACGTCTTTAAACTCGATAGATGAATCATTAATTGTTTTATTAGAACCGCTAATCATTGGCTGGATAGCCATTACTGAATTCATTCTGGTAAGAGCATCTTCAACTTTCATCTTTGTCTCATTAGTAGACATAATGCTTGTAAGCATACCGGTAATAATCGGTGAAATAATGATGAAGAACACTATATGTAATAAGAATTCATCAGTTAGACCATTTTTTGTAAACAAGTCAGACGCAAGTATCAAAAATACAAATACACTGTTAACAGCAAGAGTATCTATGATAATTGGAAGTCTGACTTTTTTC
>CAKSGI010000511.1 GCA_934454005.1 uncultured Eubacteriales bacterium
GGATAATACAACGGAAGTTGCACAGAAATGGGGGGTTAATTATATTGTAACTTTCAGAAGAAACAAAGGACTTGCGAAGGGATTTATGGCGGGGTTAGATGCCTGTCTTCGGAATGGAGCTGACATTATCGTAAACACCGATGCAGATAATCAATATTGCGGAGACGATATTGAAAAACTGGTTCGACCAATTCTGGATAGGAAAGCGGATATTGTGATTGGTGAGCGACCAATAGATCAGACTGCACATTTTTCCCCTATGAAGAAAAAATTGCAGCATTTTGGAAGCTGGGTTGTGCAGAAAGCCTCAAATTCTGATATTCCGGATGCACCAAGTGGATTTCGCGCGTATAGCCGGGAGGCTGCTATGCGTTTGAATGTTACAAATGAATATACATATACGTTGGAGACAATCGTGCAGGCAGGAAGAGAAAAGTTTGCACAGACTTCAGTTCCTGTTCGTACAAATGAGGAACTCCGTCCTTCGAGACTTTTTAATAGTATGTTTGGCTATGTAAAAAAATCAATGCTTGCAATTGTAAGAGCATTTATTATGTATAAACCGCTTAAATTTTTTACAATTGTTGGATTAATTCCTTTCATTCTAGGAACAGGAATTGGAATTCGCTATATTGTGTTACTAATAACAGGAAATGTCGGTGGCCATGTTCAATCCTTGATTTTAGCATCCATTCTTATTTTGATGGGATTTATGACGATAATTATAGGTCTGCAGGCCGATATTATAGCCAAAAACCGGAAGCTTTTAGAGGACATACAATATCATGTTCGGAAGTTGGATTACGATTTATCTAACAAAGACAATTAAGTAAAAAAATTGAAAATTCAATTGGATATATTTTATAAATCAATTAGAAAACAGAGAAGAAAATGAAAGATAAAATGTTGATTACTGCATCTACTTTTCCGAGGTGGGAGGGAGATACAGAACCCAGATTTATATTAGACTATGCGACGGCAATGTCTAAATATTATAATGTACATGTGCTTGTTCCTATGGCAATAGGTGCTAAGGAAAATGAATGTTTTGGGGATGTGCATGTTCACAGATATCATTATTTTCCTATACATAAATGGGAGACGCTTTGTTATCCCGGAGCAATTGCCTCTAGAATTAAGGAAGAGAAGATACGATTTTTTTTGATTCCTTTTTTGCTGATAGCTATGAGATATAGCATTAGTAGAGCTAGTAAAAAGGTCGATTTCGTGCACGCACATTGGTTGATACCTCAAGGAATTGTGCAGATGAGAATAAAAAACATTCCTTTTTTGGTTACCAGTCATGGGACAGATATAACAACTTTAAATTTCTTCCCAGTAAAACAATTGAAAAAAAATGTATTGAAATCTGCCAAATACATCACAACGGTATCTAGTACATTAAATCAATATATACAGAAAATTTATCAAAATGATAAAACTTCAGTTATCCCAATGGGGTGCAACACAAAACGTTTTACACCAGATAAAAGAATAAAAAATTATTATCAACAGGGAGGAAAAAAAGTTGTTTTATTCGTAGGGCGCTTAGAAGAGGTAAAAGGTGTAAAATATTTGATAGATGCCATGCAAGATATAAATAATGCTATTCTAGTCGTTGTGGGGACAGGAAATTTTGAGTCAGAGTTAAAAGAACAGGCGAAAAAGTTGGGAGAAAAAGTTAAGTTTTTGGGAGCAAAAACGCATGATGAGTTACCTAATATATATGCGTCAGCTGATTTGTTTGTTGCTCCGTCTGTAACAGCCTCTGGAGGAGACAAGGAAGGCTTTGGATTGGTTATTATTGAGGCTATGGCATCTGGAATACCGGTTATCGCAAGTAATTCAGGCGGAATTCCAGATATTATAGAAGATGGGAAAAATGGATTACTTACAAAAGAAAAAGATAGTGGAGACATTACTGAGGCTATTAAGAAGATATTCGC
>CAKSGI010000512.1 GCA_934454005.1 uncultured Eubacteriales bacterium
AATGCAAAAAAGAATATATTATTTGAAGATATTAAACATGCGACATATGTTAATGATGGTACATTTTATGGAATGTTAAAGACAACCAGCAATACTCAGTATGTTGGTTTTGGTGGAAGTGAAAATTATATAAATAAGTTTAAAGGTAATAATATTACAATTAAGGCTTTAATTTTTATTGTTACTTCAGTTGTATCGTTTTTATTAGTGTATGGAATTGTAAGACTAATTATATATATAAAAAAACTGAAATCTTTGTCAATTAATGTAATTGTTAGATTTTTACCTGTTTATGTTTTGGCTATGGGAATCGCATGTATTGTATTGATATATACAATTGTAAATGAGCATACAAATAATCTAGCTTTAGACCAAATAAAAAATTCGAAATTCATTGCTGATACAATTGATGGTGATATGTTTAAAACAATCAATACAAACGGTAAATATTATACAGACGATTTTTTAAACATTTCAGACCAAATTGAAGCTGGATATAAAAAATCAGAACAGTTTAGTAATGTAATGCCAGATGTAGTTATATCTTATGTTGTTAAAGATGGAGTAATATATAGGAATTATATAAAAGCAGAAAATAGTACATTTTATATTAATGATATTGAAATAAATTTTGGAAATTTAACTTCATCTATATATCCTATAGAATATAATTTAAATAAAAAATTAGTGGAACAGTATTATTCTGTGTGGGATAATATAAATTCAGGGAATGACAATTTGAGCTTATTGGTTTCAGATTATATTAGTGAATGGGTTTCAGGAATTACACCTATTTATGATTCTAGTGGTAAGGCGGTAGGCTTTATAGAGAGTAGGGTAGATAAGTGGCAGTATCAAGATCTATTTTTCTATCAAGTTATATCTATTATTTTATCTGTATTTATATTTATAACTTTACTTATTATAGTTTACTTTGTATTTATTTTGAGACATTCCTTATCTCCACTTAAGGAGATCAATAAGTGTATGAAAGAAATTAGTGAAGGTAAATGGAATACTAAAGTCAACGTTACGTCTAAAGATGAGCTTGCTGATATAGGCAAGGGATTTAATACTATGACAGATAAGATAAACCGGTATGTTTCTAGCTTTGTATCTCTTAGTCAAGAATATTTAAAGTTTGTACCAAGTGGACTATTTAAGCTACTCGGAAAATCTAAAATTTCTGAAATTAGTTTAGATGATAGAGGTGTGAATAAGATAAGCATTTTGTCTATTAGTTTTGATGTTAAAGAAGAGAATTATTTAACATTTAGTGGAATAGACGATTATTTCCAGGGAATAAATCAAAAATATATAAGGCTATTTGATATAGTTAAAGCAAATAATGGAGTAGTAGAAAAATTCGATGCATTTGGAATGACTGTTATATTTTCAGATAATGCTTTTGATGCAGTATCGGCATCTATGCAGTTTGTGGATCAATTAACAGAAAATTCAGCTAAAAATAATTTTAGGATAGGTTTAGGAACAGCTAATGCTACAGTAGGAGTTATGGGAAATAATTCAAGAATGTCTATTACTGTAATGTCTGAAGAGCTTATACTTATGGAATATGCTAGTAGGTGCCTTAGTAAAATGCAGATATCGCATTTTGCTATGCAGTCTATGATTGATGAAATACAAAACAACTCTGGATTTAGTAATTATAGGTTCATAGGACAAATAAAACATCCTAAACAGGACAAGCCAATTAAGATTTATGAATTTATTAATGCACGTAATTTATATGAAAGAAAATTATATTTAGGGACAAAGTCTTTATTTGAACGAGCTGTTAATGATTATATAGAAGGAAACCTAGCAGAGGCAAGAAAGACATTTTCATCAATATTAAAAATAAATGAATCAGATAAAATGGCAATGTACTATTTGGGAATATGTGATGAGCTTGATTACAAAGCTACATTGAATTGGAAAGG
>CAKSGI010000513.1 GCA_934454005.1 uncultured Eubacteriales bacterium
GAAATCCCATCGAAGTTCTATCTTCTTTTATAATAACGTCTTTATCAGATATAACATAACTAATATTACAATTTTCACCTATAACTGTATCCTGCATTAATACACAATTAGATACTCTAGCTCCTTTTCCTATTTTTACACCTCTAAAGATTACACTATTCTCAACTTTTCCTTCTATAATGCACCCATTGGCTATCAATGAATTTTTCGCCTCTGCTTCTAACCCGTATTTTGTCGACATATCATCTCTAACCTTTGTATATATAGGATTATCTACATCAAATAGTTGGTCTCTAACATCTTGAACTCTCAAACTCATATTAGCCTCAAAATAACTATTTATAGACGTTATAACTCTAGCAAAACCCTCAAACTCATATCCTATCATATTATAATTTTTAACATTATTTTGAATTAAATCTCTATTAAAATTAACTTCATTTCTGCTCATGCACTCGGCTATTAACTTCAAAAGCAATTCTCTTTTTAGTAAAAACATATTTATTCCATAGCTACATTCTCCATCTATTTTAGGCTTAACATAAACATCTTTTATATGATTTTCATTATCTAAAGATAATACAATAGGTTCATCTACTTTTGGAGGAATTTTTCCACGTCTATAAATAATAGTTATATCTGCTGCATTTTTTATATGATTAGATATAACCTTTTGATAATCTATATTACATACAACATCACAATCAGAAATTAATACATACTCTTCTTTTGATCTTTTAATAAATTCCCCTATAGCATAAAGTGTTTCAATACGATTTGTAAATTCACCACTACTGCTCCCAAACGGAGGTAATATAAATAATCCATCACGCCTTCTTGATAAATCCCAAGGCTTTCCAGAACCTAAATGATCCATTAAAGACTGATAGTTTCTTTTAGTTATTACGCCTACTCTATTTATACCGGAATTAACCATATTAGATAAAGTAAAATCTATTAAACGGTATCTGCCCCCAAATGGAACTGATCCCATTGTCCTGTTATCTGTAAGTTCTCTTATAAGCTCTTCATGCATATTTGAAAAAATTATACCCATAACATTATTGCCACGCATTATTGTAATACCTCCGGAATATCTTGATCTATCATTTGTTTGGGTAATATATTAGCACCCACCCCTATATGGAGATTATCCCCTACAACAGAAATTCCCCAATCTTTTTTGTCTTTTGTATTCTCTGGCCTTTGCCCCACCTTCACATTTTTACCAATTACCGTATTTTCTGAAATAATAGCATACTGTACTACTGCCCCTTCTTCTATCCTAGCTCCAGGCATTATAATAGAATCTCTAACCACTGCTCCATGCCCTATATATACCCCTGCAAAAATTACAGAAAGATCTACCGTTCCATATATATTGCAACCATCCGCAACTAAGGAATTTTGAACCTTTGCACTTTCTGCGATATAATGAGGTGGCATAGCTGGATTATTAGAATATATTTTCCAGGATTCATCATTTAAATTAATCTTAACTTTAGGATCTAACAAATCAATATTTGCTTCCCAAAGACTTTCAACTGTTCCCACATCTTTCCAATAGCCAGAAAAATTATATGCAACTAATTTTTCTCCAGCTTTTAACATTTTAGGCAAAATATCTTTTCCAAAGTCATTGGATGATCTACTATCTAAAGCATCTTCGCTTAAATATGTTTTTAATTTATCCCAATTGAAAACATATATCCCCATAGAAGCTTTTGTACTTTTAGGAACCTTAGGTTTCTCATCAAACTCATAAATTGTATTATCAGGATTTGTATTTAAAATTCCAAAACGTGATGCTTCTGCTAATGAAACATCAATTGCTGCAATAGTGCAATCTGCCTTTACTTCTTTATGATAAGCAATCATTTTGGAATAATCCATTTTATAAATATGATCACCAGAAAGAATTACAACATAATCAGGATCATAT
>CAKSGI010000514.1 GCA_934454005.1 uncultured Eubacteriales bacterium
GGATCAGCATTGAAGGATTACAGGAAACAAATGACAAGATCCGGGGAATACCGGATGGATTTAACCGCGGATATAATACCCTGAAGACCTTGGTAGAAATGGGACATCCGGATGTGGGATTCGGAATGACTGTTCAGGATATGAATTGCGAAGATCTTGTTCCGTTATATAATATTGCCAATGATATGGGGATGGAGTTTGCAACAGCAACGCTCCACAATTCTTTTTATTTCAGGAAGACAGACAATAAAATTGATGATAAGCTGAAGGTGTCACAGAACTTCGAAAAATTGATCAATGAATTGCTGAAAAGCAATTCTCCTAAGAAATGGTTCCGGGCATATTTTAATCATGGACTAATTAACTATATTTATGGAAATAAGCGCCTTCTGCCGTGCGATATGTCAAAGAATGCGTTCTTTATAGATCCCTTCTGTGATGTGATTCCATGTAATGGAATGGCTCAGAAGGCTGTTATGGGAAATCTGAAGGAGCAGAACTGGGATGAACTGTGGAATTCTGAACAGGCGCAGAAGGTTAGAGAATGTACGAAAAAGTGTGACCGGAATTGCTGGATGATAGGAAGTGCTTCTCCGGCAATGCATAAATATATCTGGATACCAGGATGGTGGGTTATTAAGCACAAGTTTCTTAAGGGTGGTAAATATAGCTTGAAAGAGAATAAATTTATCAAATAAATATGGGATAGATGTGTGAATAAAAATATAAAGCAGCAGATAAAGAAGATCAGATTTATAAATGATGCATACACAAAGTATAAATGGCGGGAAAGAAAGGTATCATACGGTGAGGAAAATCCGGATAAAACCTTTTATGTGATCCGTCGCGCCGGCTCTAAAGTAGGCCTTTTTTCGCTGGTAATGACCAGCCTTGGCTATATGAGATATGCACTGGAGCATAGATATATACCGGTAATTGACATGTGTAATGAGGATAATACCTATATGCAGCCGGATCGTCGGGGAAATGTGTGGGAATACTATTTTGAACAGCCTTGCGGATATACGTTAGAGGATATTCAGCACAGCCGGCACGTGATTATCGGGAATGGTCTGATTGATGGCAGCATTCCGTTTCCGGGTGAAGACATTGCCTACAATCAAAAGGAATTGGATAAATGGAAAGAGGTTGCGGACAGATATCTGATCGTTAGACCGGAAATCCGAAAGGAAGCGGACGAATTATGGAAGAAGCTTGCCGGGCAGGGACGGGTGTTAGGTGTTCTGCTGCGGGGAACGGATTATGTGAATTCCAGACCGAAGAACCATCCCGTACAGCCTACCGTAGATCAGGCCATTGACAGGATGAATGAGATCTTATCCAAAGAAAAGTTCGACAGAATATATTTAGCCACAGAGGATGCAGGAATCTATAAGAAGTTATATGATCGATATGGAGAAATGATTGTTTCAATGGATGTGGAGCGATACACAACAACGGAAACAGAGAATATTAATGATATTAGTGTTAAAAAGAGTACAAACAGGTATCAAATGGGCAGAGACTATCTGATTAATATTTTATTGTTAGCAAAATGTGATTATCTTCTGGCAGGAAATGCGGGAGGGAGTCAGGGAGCATTGATGTTTAGAGAACATAATTCACCGAAATATATTTTCAATCTTGGAAGATATTAGTATTGGAGAAAACCAATGAAAAGAATAAATATGTTTTTGAAAAAAATAAATTTCATTTTTGACAGACGGGAGAAAATGAAATTAATGTTGCTTTTATTTGGTATATTATTAACTACACTTTTAGAATTGATGGGTGTTGTTGCGATTATGCCGTTTGTAAATGTTGTGATGGATCCTTCCGTGATTAAAAGAACAGGTTATTTAAAATGGTTATATGATTTTTTACATCTTAATAGTACAAATGGATTTATCGCAGTACTGGGT
>CAKSGI010000515.1 GCA_934454005.1 uncultured Eubacteriales bacterium
TTAAAACGTAGAAATCAGGCATGTAGATTGGGGAAGTAAGTAGATGGAAGAGAAAAATGAAAATGCATTACAAAAGATAAATAGTTTTTATGATGATGAAAGAGAATGTCAAATTAAAAAAGCCGAATACTTTGATAAAATAGCAGGTTTATTTTATGAAAATAATTTTGGAGCCTCCAGTAAATCGGAAGTAGAGCTTTTAATGTTTAGTATTTTTATGGATGAGATGATAGAGCATACAAAAGATGATAATGGAGTTCTCGATTACAAAGAGTGTTCTGATTTTAAAATGGCTGAAATGCTTGGGATTCCTCAACAAAAAATTAAATCTTTAAAAATAAAAAAACAAGCAAGATACCCTGTTAAATTTGACTGGCAGAAGTCATTTTTATCAATTAAAGATTCGATTGTGTATGATAGTGATAAAAAAAGAATTGTTATACCCGTGACAGATCCGAATCTTTATCTTGCTATAAGAAATTTTATTGAAGAGCATGATGGATATATCGAAATCCAACGAGGCAGTAATGTACTGCAAATGAGACCAAGCCATTTTTTTGCTCTACTATATTTGGGAATAGATGATGAGAATGAAAAACAAAAGGTCAGAGATAGATTTGTGAAAAAATTAAAAGAAAAAAACGAGGCCTTTGATATTGATAAAATATATACAGACAAAGAAATGGTTAATAAGGTTCTGGAAATTAGCGATGATGTGTTGTCGGTATTTGAAGTTGCTGCAGAGAGTATTGCAGGTCCGTTAGGTCTGATTTTTAAGAGTATACGGATAATAGGAAAACTGGTAACTAAATTATAGGAGAGAAACAATTATGATAGCTTTGAAATGTAAAATGTGTGGTGGAGATTTAACCGTTGATAAAGAAACCAGTGTATGTGAATGTGAATATTGTGGTTCCAAACAGACTATTCCAACAGTTGACGATGAAAAATTAATGAAATTATATGATCGGGCCAATAGACTTCGTATGGCAAACGAATTTGATAAGGCAGAAGGAGTCTATGAAACTATTATTGAAGAGGCAGATGAAGAAGCAGAAGCTTATTGGGGCATTGTCTTGTGTAAGTATGGAATAGAGTATGTGGATGATCCGGCTTCCGGAGAAAAAATTCCCACCTGTCATAGAGTATCTTATGATAGTGTTTTAGAAGATCCGGATTTTGAAATGGTTATGGAAAATTGTGATGCGTTATCCAGAGCAGTTTACCGTGAGCAGGCAAAACAGATAGAGGAAATCCGGAAAAATATCATAGAGGTATCAGGGAAGGAAGAACCATATGATATTTTTATATGTTATAAAGAAACGACAGAGGATGGAGACAGGACGGTTGATAGTGTAATAGCCCAGGATACATATGATGCATTGACGCAAAATGGCTATCGCGTCTTTTTCTCACGGATAACGCTGGAAGATAAGCTTGGAACGGAGTATGAACCCTATATATTTGCCGCATTAAGCTCGGCCAGGGTTATGCTGGTATTTGGTACAAGCTATGATAATTTTAATGCTGTCTGGGTAAAAAATGAGTGGAGCAGATATTTAAAATTTATGGCAGAGGACAAAAATAAACGTCTGATACCGTGTTATAAAGAAGTTGATGCCTATGATATGCCCAAGGAGTTTAAACATTTACAGGCGCAGGATATGGGAAAGGTGGGAGCCCTTCAAGATTTATTGCGTGGAATTGATAAGATATTGAAAAAAGGCGAGGATGATTCAGATAAGGGAAAATCAGATCAGAATATTCAAGATGCTGTAACAAATGCGATAAATACAAATAATATAAATTCTCTTTTGGAGAGAGCATTCATGCTGTTGGAGGACAAAGAATACAAAAAAGCAGATGGTCTATTTGAGAAGGTTTTGAATCAAAATCCAAAGTGTGCAGAAGCGTATAT
>CAKSGI010000516.1 GCA_934454005.1 uncultured Eubacteriales bacterium
CTTATCAATAGGTGATATATTAAGTGAGAAATATAGTATTAATGTCACTGGTACGTCGGATGTGGTTTATCAATTCTGGCCTAAAGTAATTCAAGGTATTGATCCTAATGGAACAGTTTTCGACGTGTCAACGGGAAAAAAGTTAGTTTATGACTCTGATGTAGTTATTGGAAAAAAATATTATTTACTTCGAAGAAAAGCGATATCTAACATTAAAAGATCGTATGTAACTATTAGAGAAATTTCTTTAAAATCAGTGTTGGGGTACGTGTGGCATTTATACGAGATTATTGCGAACGATTATGATGAATCAACTGCACGCTTTTTTCTTGATTTTCACTGTCGATTAACTGAAAAGCCGATTTCAATTCAACCAGTCTGGCCAATATATGTTGAAAATCCATATATTGTAAAGCATAATCAAAAAAGTATTGTTATGCATTTAACGGGTAATAATGTAAGGATGCGAGCCTTCCCTAAAGCTGAGGTAAAAAAATGGATTTGTACAGATGGTTCTGTGTATGAGTTTAATTGCAATAGTCGGCAGCAGCTCATATCAGCGGGGCGAATGAAAGCTCTGCAGTATACATATTTTTGGAGAGAGCCATTAAATCAGGTAACAAACACACCTACGGCAATAATTACAGATTTACAGGGAACAGTGTGTATTGCTGGCAAGCATTATGAGTTACCAAAGAATAGAACATTGCGCTTTGTGATTCCGTATGATGGGATGCTCAGTATCAGGCAAAATGATGTTACAATTGAAAAAATAATATTGCATGCAAATACCCCGATAGAAGTTGATAATATTATATGGAATATGGAACTAGAGCTTTGCGTGGGACTTGATGTTGTGTGGAAAGCATTTTTTTGTCATAAAGCAAAAGATCAAGACTTAGAAGTTGATAAAAAAATGTTTCAGCGATTAAATTCCTATGGTGGTTCTCAGATAGCGGTACCCCACACCATGGGGAGTCTTGCATCAAAATTATCACGATATCCTATGATAAAAAAATGGGTATATAAGTGTATACGGATTGGATATATGAACGAGCGAGCGTATCATGAGTTACGATGCTGGATCAGAACAGAGATATCAAATGAAATCAATAGATGAGGAGTTAGCTTATGAACTATATTTCACTTCTGAATAACGAAGAAATTGAAACTCTTTGTAATCTTATATCAGGAAGAGAATTCAAAACCTTATTCAAAAAAAATCCAAATGACTTTGCAAAAATTAAACCGGGATTTCGCGCACAAAGTCTTTCTGAAGAGGCAGCAGTGTCTCTTGCAATCAAAAACATCAGTAAATCTTTTATATCATATTCTATAAATTTAAAGATTGAAAGTTGGCTAGAGAAGATTGATGAAAAATGTTCTAAGTTGTTTTTGTCGAATATGGATGAAGCTAGTGCTCTAGCACAAGCTTTAGCGGAATCAGTTTTTTCTAATCATATTGAACTTTATTTTAAGCTACATGATAAAAAAACAGATGATTTTTATTTGGATAAACTAAGAAAATATGTTCCTACAAATCAAGAATCTGCTAGTGTTGATTCAAAAGATAGCATTTCGGTTTTGAGAGAACAGTTATCAAATCGAGAACAAAAATTAGAGAACTATAAATCAAAACTTCAAAAATTAAGGGAGGAAAATGCCTCTTTGAAACAAGATCTTGAGGATGCACAGAAACTTGCTCAAGTTTATCAACAAGAAAAACAAGAAATAGAGCGTAAATTAGTTGACTTTAGAATTCCTACACAATTTGATGATACGGAAGATGAAATAGATGCTGTAGTTGTTTCAGACTTTGACTATGTATCTCTTTGTGAGGTTGTAGTGCAGGAGTATAAACATGAAATTTACTTAAATCGATTAGCTGATATTAAAAGTAATGGATCATTGG
>CAKSGI010000517.1 GCA_934454005.1 uncultured Eubacteriales bacterium
CTATTTTTGTCTCAAACTGATTAATGGCTGTTAACAAGGTATCATATATCTGCTTTTCTTCGTCATTCAGTTGTTCATAACAATATGATTTTAGGTTTTCCTTTCCTCTGTTATTTATTCCTGAATCCTTGTCTACCCTCTTTTTCTTTATACCATTTTTATTTTTTCGGAAGTCGAAAATTTCTTCATCTTCTTCATCCTCATATTTTTCAGGTACCTGGAAAAATTCTATTGGAATGTTTACTTCTCCAAGATAATCCATTAATAATGGCATTTCCACATTTGAAAATGGCGTTTCTCCTACTATAATATTATCCGTTGTAATCTTATAGTTTGAGCGGTAGCGTAAAAATCCAAATCCATACTCGTCCTGCCTATAAGCAGTTATTATTTCTTCTCTCTTGGCAATTGCATGCTCATTGATTAAATACGCATATTGAATTTCTACCCATTTTGCCATTCCTTCATAAATTTGAAGTTCTAAGTCTTTGCCATATTGCTTCTTTATCTGTTTTGCATTCCAATTCTGATACTGCCATATATGTGTAAGTTCGTGTGCCATTGTCATAATAGCTTTAATTCTCGGCGAACCATTTTCGATTAATAATCTAAAACCTCCATCCTGCTTAATTGCTACTCCAAGCACTCGTCCTTTGTTCTTTTCTCTTGGTGTAAACGTCATGCCCAAAGCCTGATGTAATCTTTTGGCATTTACCATTTCCACCTTGACCCCTGCTGCAATTTTAATGCCAAATAGAGATTCCATATTTCTATGAACATCTTCAAATATTCGCTTAAATTCATCTTCTGATTTAATTGCTGATTTTCCACAAATTACGCAACGGTCACGACCATCCATTAACGTGTCGTATTCAACTCCCAATATTTCTGCTCCACAGAAATCACAGAATCGCACATTTGCTCTGTTTGGTCTGTAATGACGCTCCACATATCTGGCAATTTTTTTGCTTTCTCTTGCCTGTTTTAAGGATGTATTATTCTCACCTAACAATAATCTAAAGTACTCACCTGTACCAACCAAATCTAAAGCCTTTGGTTCTCCCTCACCTCCATAAAGCATATAATACTTTTCATAATAAGGTGTTTTTTCAAACAATGCATTTTCTGAATTTTGTATTCTGCCTTTTTCCTGATTTGGTTTGGAAGTTCCTAAACCGTTTGGTGCTTCAGGATTCACTGTATTTTCAGTTAATTCTGTATCTTGCGGCAATTCTTGTTCGTTTTCACCGCTTTGGTTTCCTTCTTTAGGCTCAAATTCATTTTCCGAATGTTTTTCTTCAGTCTTTTCTTTATCATCTGAATTCTCTTCGTCAGTTTTTTCTTTGTCTTCTGAATTTTCTTCATTAGTTGTTTCTTCATTTTCCGGATGTTTTTCCGTGATTTCATCTTCCCCTTCCAGATTTTCTTCCTCTGTACTTCCTTCCTTCGGATTTTCTTCCTCTGTGTTCTCTTCTTCCGGATTTTCTTCAGGTTTCTTTTTATTTTTTCCTATGCCAAAAACTTTCATGAAAAATTCCTTAATTCTCTGAAGCAAAGATTTTTTCTTTATCTCTTCACTGCTATCTTCTGGATCTTCTTTGTCCTGTTCATCTTTATCATCCTGATTTTGACTTACATCATCCTGTTCTTCATCTACTGGCTGAGTATTGACACTCTTCTCCAATTCTTCCACATGCCAATCAAGATAATCCTGCAGAATTTCAAAGATTCTTTGAATATTTCTTTCCACAGCAATTGTGAGTCCCAAATCAATCTGACTGTCCTCAACAATATAGATACAGTTATCTGACAAAACTCCATCCTTTGCCTGAATATCATAAGTTAATGGATTAACATCTGAAACATCTATTCCTTTCATGTCTGTCAATGCCACAATATATGGG
>CAKSGI010000518.1 GCA_934454005.1 uncultured Eubacteriales bacterium
ATCAAATTCTAAAACATCATTTTTGTCGTACTTTTTAGATGTAATCGGTAAGTCTGCGAAATGCTGAATATGAAAATCATCAATTAACAATTGATCTACTTTCGGATTCCCATACTCTTTCTCCAAAAATTTAACAAATGTATCTGAAAAGCTTCTAGACCAGAAATTTGCACCAATAGTAAACCATTTGTTTTGTCCACCTCTTTTTATCTCTTTGATATAACCCATATCATCTTCTTCAATACAATATTCATCTGCATATTCTTCTGTATATACACATGTATACAAAGATTCATATTCATACATTGAAAAAATATTTTTCTCATAATAATTATCTGCACAGCAAATATAAGAGTTTCCTAAAAGATGTCTGACCGCATATATCGACGAAACATTATTTTTACTTGCGTAATCAGAATTTTTTACAATCGTAACTTGAAATTTTTCTCTCAAATAATCAAACATTTCCGCTTTGTAGCCAACTACAATAATTATATTGTTAACACCAGCTTCTTTTAACTGTCTAATTTCACGCTCTATTAATACTTCACCCTTGACTTTAAACAATCCCTTTGGCAATATTCCTGATAATGGTTTACATCTATTAGACATTCCTGCAGCCATAATAATAGCATTATCCACACGAAAAGGATATAATTCCATTTTCTCCTCTTTGCTAATGGTACCTTCATTATACTTCTTTAAAAGTTGATCAAATCTTTTTCTTTCCATTGTAGTATTACCTTCCATTTCATAAATATATAAATACATATTTTATTCATTTCCAAATGAAATTGTTTCAATCATATGTCTATTTTGTCTTTTTTCAACAGGTGGCAATTTCATATAATTTCCATAAATTGTTTTCAAATACAACTCATATCCCTTTGGTGCCCAAAACTTTTCCCCTTCAAATTCAACCTCTATAACTCCATCGAAGACCGCCTCTGGAATAATTTGTTCATCATAACTGTCACATCCATTATCATAATAATTATTACAAGGTAAGTCATTAAATTTTTCAGCAGCATATTCATACTTATATGCGGCATATTTTTTAGTGAAAAACAAACTCAAGAATCGGATCGGCAAATTTTTAACCCATTTTCTAAATAAAATTTTATCATTTAAATACCATGTTGCACAATGGCATTTAGCTCTTGCTATCGCCCTATAAAACATGATTTCCTTTTTTTGCCAATTTCTTTCTTTCTTATTATTAGGTACATGATCAAAGGGAAATATATCCACCCAAATCCCATGATTTGAGTTATCTTTTCTTTTCTTTTCTTTCAGAATCGTTCCGTTTTTCACTACTTTAATCATAGGATGAGGATATTCAATATCACTTCTCCATTCTATCATTGAATACTTCTTGTCCAATTCCTTGTTTGCAATTAGAATAAACTTCTTATAATCATCACGTAGCATTCCCATATCCAAATCATCATCCCAAGGAATAAAACCTTTATGACGTATTGCTCCTAATAGAGTTCCGCATGATAAAAAAACAGTTAAATTATTTTTTTCACATACTCGTTTTATTTCTCTAGCAATTTCCAATTGAACCATTTGAACTTTTTTTAGTATCTTGTCATCCATAATTTATTCTTTTCTCCTCCATATAATCAAGTGTTTTTTCAGTAAATTCAATATTTTTTGATACCTATAAATGAATAGCGCTAAGGTTATAGAGTAATCTATACCTCATACAGGGCAGATATATAACAATATGGGGACACCAAACAAAACGTCATCACATTTCGCTTTAAATGGCCTCAATGTATACCCATTCCCTATATGGCAGCTTACCTCTCATGTCCAACAGGATCATCCTCCTTGCGATAAGTCCTCACTTCCTTCGTTCTGCCTTTCCATAACCAGGGGGGCAGCTCAGCTAATC
>CAKSGI010000519.1 GCA_934454005.1 uncultured Eubacteriales bacterium
ATTCCAGATTTATGAATACTACTGTCAGGATTGCATTGAAGCTGATACCTGATTACCGTTCTAGACACCATGCTGCATCTTCATACAATCTCACCCCTTCTATCTTCTATTGACACCTCTTTCGTTATAAAAACATTCCTTACTCTCATACATTCTCTCATCTGCAGCTTTGGAGATTTCGTATATGCTGTCCCAATTTCCCTCTGTACTGAAAACCCATCCATAGGAAACAGTCATTGAATCCACAAACTCACCGTGCCAGTTAGTTATGTTGGATTTAAATCTATGTATCATATTTTCAAACTCGTTTATATCCTCTGTAATGATAACAGCAAACTCATCTCCACCAATCCTATAAATCTTTCCATATTCATTAAAACTATTTTTCATACAATCAGCCGCTGCACGTATAAGCTCATCACCTGCCACATGACCATAAGTATCATTTACTCGCTTCAGCCCATTTAAATCTATAGAAATGTACACCCACTCATCACAAATCTTAAGCTTGTTTATATCATTCTCATATGCATGTCTATTAAGACATCTGGTAAGCTCATCTGTATTTGATGTGTATATCAGTTTTTCTTTTTCCAATCTTTCTTTTGCAATTTTGGAAAATGTATATGTTATACAACACGATGCTAATACTATATAGGCACCAACTATACAAATAGCAATAATACTGCCTTGCAAATAAAATGAATCCTCCACCGTTACAGCAACAATATATTTATCATCCTGACGAATTATACATCTGCAATGGCTTCCATCCACTTTGATATGTAGTACAGTTACACCATCACTATTGACACGATCCGATGGTATTCCTATTTCCTCAAGTTTTTTTCCTATTTCACTCCTGTCTGTAGCACCCTCGATAGTCTGTGTATCTACATCTGCCGCAACAATTCTCATCCCTTTATATACCGGCATTCTCGATACTACATTAGAAATGGTATTCTGCTCTATCTCATCGAGAAGTCTTTTGGGCTCAATGCCCACCTGAATCATCTTCGTTCCATCCTCATTCCAAGTGATCGCATACATCATTTCCTTTGCTTCCGAAGTATTAGGGGTAACATCCTGACACATTGTCAACGATTTGTTCTCAAGCATTGGCTTAAAATATCCCATCTGCTTGCCAGAATCAAAATTATAACCAAAATACTTTGGCACCGAACCACTATAAATATACCCGTGCTCATCAAACAAATGTATTTCATCAATCGCCATTAATTTCGCTATTTTCTGCAATTCATCAACATCACATTCTATCTCAGGATTGGCATCAATAATATACGACACTGCTTTAGCCCTTATAATATAATCATCCTTTAACGATTTAATAAGTTCGTTCTTGCTCTTATCATTTTTATTAAGCACAGTAATCACACGATCAACAAGTACTTTCGATGTTCCATATGCATTTCTGTCATTGACATA
This sequence comes from uncultured Eubacteriales bacterium, assembly GCA_934454005.1. The sequence goes on from CAKSGI010000519.1 coordinate 1,447, forward strand.
TTTCAGAATACTCGCTTCAAGCAGTAATGCAATAACAATTATTACAACAGATAAAGTTACAATTTTCCTCTTCTTCATATTTTCCTCTATTTCTTTGGCATTCGTACCTAAACGGTTGTTCCCACCACTCATCTCTTCGACTACATTATCTTCAGATTCCCAAATTATGTAGAATGATCCTGCACCATAATCACAATATTATTCTGATAGATACTGCTCAAATAACAATAAACTACTCTTTCAAAAATGGATAACTTCATTTGTTCTCCTTATATCTCACAAACTATATGCTGACAATAAAAGAGCTGTCGCAATCAACAACAGCCATAAATTTATATTTCGCTCTACATTTTTTCTCACAATATCGGCATTGTTTTATACGAATACTTTCAATTTTTTCATTTTTCAAAAAAAGGTTCATTTACTATTAATTAAACTATACCACAT
>CAKSGI010000520.1 GCA_934454005.1 uncultured Eubacteriales bacterium
GTATATATTTTGTTAGCAAATCTTTTAAGATGCATCGTGCTAGAAGCTTCTGCCCGCTAGCATTTGGATGCAATCCATCTAACAATGTAATACCTTCTTTATCAGAATTGTAGAAATTTCCTTCCGGAATAATTCCACTTTCATTAGTGCTCTCAATTACGATACAACCACATCTTTTCGCCATCTTACGAATATCATCTACAAGTTTGCTTGTAGAAACAGTTTCTTCTTTCATACATTGCAATGGTAACGATACAAATACTGTAGCTAACGGAAAGTTCTTCTTAATTGTTAACAGTGAATATCTTACGGATTCATTAAATTTCGTAACATCTAGATTTGCAAGGGTAGCATCTAAATCAATATTCTTAGTACCATTAATATATACTGTCTTGTCCATAGCTGATTCATATGAATCAGAAGGTGTTATTCCATCGTTTATTCCTAGTGCAAAGATAACAATATCCGGAATAAAAGAGCTTGTCGGAAACACACCGTTAGGATTATTCATATCCTTTAACGCTAATTCAATTTGTGATGGTGCGTTTGCTCTTGGATTATTATTAGTCTTTCTCCAAGTAGCTCCTGAAAGTGCATAATTTCGAACATCTGAAAATGCATACATATCTTTTATAATATTTACCCACATTTTTTTGCCTGTTTTATCTGCTTTTCTAGGTAAATATTTATTAGAACACATATTATCATCTATTGAAATTTCTGCCGAATCAGTTATTGAATCGCCAAAAACTAGCATCTTTTTTTCGTTGAATTTGGTTTCACCATTAGGATTAGTCGTTATTGCTTTTACAAAATATGTATTTCTATCAAACACTGAATTGACATCATATCCACATACGATGCAATATGAAGCTTCTTTATATTCGTCATTGATTGGTACATCAAAGTAACCGTTGTTTGTTAATTTAACCGTAAGCGACTTCAAACACTGCCTAGTAGCAGTGTAGAAGAATACTGTATTACCACTATTGATTGTACAGACTGAGAGTTTTGCGACATTCGCCAAAGGTATTTCATCTGTGATTTTTTTCATCGAGTTAAATGGCCTTACAAAACCTTCAGAATCTATTTCTCCGTTATGCTTAAATAAATAAATCTTATTAGCATTGTCTGTTGCTTTATGTAGTTGATTTGATAAGCTTAAAGAAAGGTTATCCTCTGTGATTTCTGCATTTCCGGAAAATATCATAATACAATTTGAGACAATATAATCAGTCCTATTATTTATGCTTCCTCTAACATATTTTGCTTTTCTGTATTTGCTCAGAGATAAATCTATCATTCCACTAGTTGGATTCCCTGTTCCCGTTGGAACGCCAATGTCGGAAATATATTTCATGTTAGCGTCGTAGAATGCAATATACAAATATCCGGTTTGAGTTGTCTTTATTGTCATAGACCAATATAGTTTAGTACGTTGCGGGATTTCAACCAATTTAGTGCATGTTCCAACATCGGGCCTAATACTACCATCCAAGGAATTAATAATTCCTTGCTCAGTGAACTTTATAACGGTGTTTTTAATGAATTTCGGTATAATATCAACAGAATTGTTTAATTCTGCTAAATATTCCTTTGCTTTTGTTTCAGAAGCTTTCGCATTTACGGCACTTGTATTAGCTTCATCTCTCAATCCACTCGTATCAGTTTTTATTTGATTCAATTCTGATTTTGCTTGATTTGCAAAGGTTTTCGTATCATCCAAAATCTTCTGAGCGTTTGATGCACTGGTTTGAGCGTCTGATGCGTTCTGTGCGATTTGGATAGCCAAGTTTCTGTATTCTTCAGTTACATCACCAGGTTCTCCTGGTATATTGTAATTGACCCATCTAACTGGTCGACTACAATATACTTCTCCTTTCTTTCAGCC
>CAKSGI010000521.1 GCA_934454005.1 uncultured Eubacteriales bacterium
CTATGATATGCTTTTACAAATAAGCACATTTTTGCAGTTAAATTTTCCATATTTTTTTCACCTCTTATACTTAATACCATCTTTTTCAAAACTTTACTAGACTTGAAAAAAAGCCAATTTTGTGGTAATATAAGTATAGAAATTGAGATAAAACTTTTAATATTTTTTATAATAATATGAAAAATTATTTTTTGAGTATTTTAATACTCTTTGCGTCCTAATAAATAAAACATTGTTTTTATTTTTTCATAATTCTCGTTTACTAAATCAAATATTTTTATCTTTTAAAACTTTTTTTAGTTGATAATCATTTTTATAATTTGAAATAACTTCTTCATAGCCATAAATAATTTTTTATCACATAATATAATTTTAAAGTAAATCTCGGCAAATGACAACGATTTACCGAGATTTACTAAAATGAATATTTTCATCCACAATAAAGAAGTAATCTTTAAACTTAACAAAATATTTACCATTTACTGAATATATTCGATTATTAATTCACCACTTAACTTTTTTATTCTTTCTAAATTTTCATTTTTACTTTTTAAAAATTTATTTATTATTTCCATATCATTATTCATATCTACCTTGTTTATATACAAATTTTAAATTTTGCTACATAAATTTTATTCATCCAAACTATCTTTATTTAACAAGAAGTGATATAATCCCATAGTTATAATGCCATCATTATCAATTCTTGTTTTAATATTATCTTTCACTATTATTATTTTTTTAAATGAATCGCCTATATGTGTTAATGATTGCTTTTCTTGATTAGTTTTATTCTCATCAGTTAATCTATATGCAGATTGAATATAGTATTTTTTAGCGCCTTTATTAACTATAAAATCTACTTCGTAATTTGTTCTTATAGTTTTTTCTTCATCACCTTTGTCAAAACTTTCAACAATTCCAACATCAACATTATATCTTCTTGCCAACAACTCATTATATATTATATTTTCCATAATATGTCCATCATCAATTTGTCTAAAGTTTAGTCTAGCATTTCTAAGCCCAATATCTTCATAGTAGTATTTATATGGAGAATTTATATAGTGATTTCCTTTGATATCATATCTTTGTGCTTTATTTATTAAAAAGGCGTTCTCAATACATTCAATATAACTGTCAATAGTATTTTTGTTAACTAAATCTTCACTTTTATTTTTTGTTTCATTTTGATATCTATTATTTATTATATTTGTTAATCTAGTAGGATTTGTTAAAGAACCAATTTGTGAAGACAATACATCTAATATGTCATTAAGTAATTGTTCATTTTTAATATTTTTTCTTTCTTTTATATCTGCTAAATAAGTTTCTTTATAAAGATTTTTTAAATATTCAGCTTTATCTTCCTCAGTCTTACAAAATAATGTATAAGGTAATCCTCCATATAATACATAATCATTCCAAGCATCGTCTTTATCTCCATCATATGCCTCAAAATACTCTTTAAAAGTTAAGGGATATAAATGAATTACATCTCCTCTTCCTCTAAATTCTGTAATTATATCACTTGATAGCATTTTAGAATTACTACCAGTAACATATACATCTACATTTTCCTTATACAAAAAACCATTTAATACAGGAACAAAATCATCAACTTTTTGTATTTCATCCAAAAGAATATAATATTTTTCACTATCACTTTTTATCCTGTCCAGTAGGTATTCATTAAGTTGAGATGAATCCCAATATTTTTTATTTTCTTCTGCATCTAAAGCAAGATATATAATGTGTTTATCATCAGTTACATTTTCCAATAAATATTTTCTAAAAAGATTATATAACAAATAAGATTTTCCTGATCTTCTTAAACCTGTTATTACTTTAATCATTTTATTATCTTGTTTATCAATCAATCTTTTAAGA
>CAKSGI010000522.1 GCA_934454005.1 uncultured Eubacteriales bacterium
TTTACGTTTTTCATTATTTTTCCTCCACATTTAATAATCTTTACTACTTACTGCAGTTTACATGCTTACGCAAAACACTCATTTTAAAAATTTAGTGCTTTGTCTAAGCTTTGTGATATCAGTATAACCTAATATATTCTGCACTTCAATAGTGTAAAGTAACAAACTTAAATATAAATTTTCAAAAAAATTAGCAATAATATTCTAATCCTTTACACTTTCAGTAGATAAAACTTTTTCTGTATATATGGTTTTTAATTTTTTGAATACTTTTTATTTTTATTGCTAAATAAAAAAGTTAATATTAAATGAAGATGATATTTATCCTCGCAACGTTGACATTTTCAACATTGTATTCATCTGCAAAATCTTGAAAAAACTTTTTATCTAAATATTTTTGTAATATCTTTATAGTTAATGTGGTATTTTGGACATAAAAACACCTCCAAAATAACAGATTTTTATATTTAATCTAGCTACTCTAGAGGTATTATATCAATTTTTAACGTGATTTTTAATTTTTATTCTAAATAATATAAACACATTTTGCAAAACAAGTAACTATTCAGCAACCATATCTTCACTGCAACTTTAGTTGTTTCAATCGTAATATCCAGATTCAATTCTTTGGAGTCCCTCATAGCAATCTATTACCTTTTCGTTTCTTCCTATATTCATAAAGTAATAATATAACTCATAATAAGTGTTTTTGGCTTCGTTTAATAGCTGACATCTCTCTTCTGGTTCGCATACTTCAGCGTATTTGCACAATTCATCTGTTTGGATTAACCTAATTTGATTTTTCATCAAAGTAAAATCTGCTAATAATTCACTATTTTGTTCTTCTTGTTTCATATCTTTAACTTTTTTATATATTTCCTCAAATTTACTATCACATTCTTCAGCAAGTCCGTCATGTCTTACATTCAAATCATAATTCTCTATAGCAACATTAGCAAGAAGACTGCCCACTCTATTATAGTCTTCTTCTGTAGGATTTACAGAATTGTTTAATTCTACAAAAGCAGCATATGCCACCGCTGTGTCAACCTTTGCCTGCGCCTGAATATGATTCCAAAAATCGAATCTTTTATAAATTTTTTTCTTAGTACCCTTTATACTATTCTCAACTTCTTCAAATTTCGATGCTACGTTATTCCAGTTTTCTACTGTAGACTCTCTTTCCGCTTTAAACCAAGTAATAGTTGCATTTGCTATTTGTTTCATTAAATTATACTTTTTGACTTCGTCTCTTTCATCTGATTCATTATAATACGATAATATTTCATCACATCTGTTTATAACTTCATTCCATTTTTCCTCACATTCATCAATAGTAAGGCCATATTTTCTATCAGTTTTACAAGGGTTGATATAATACGAACATAGTGCCAAGTCGTAAATATCATCCAATTCTTTCATCTCTTGAACATGAACTTTATCAAACAAAGCAGCTACTGAATAACTATCTGACTCAGTATCAAGCCTATTTTGCCCCTTAGATGGTCTTTTATTAAAATTTACTTCACTAGATGATCCTTCTAAACTATACCTTGCTGCACCAACAGATAATTGAGTTCCTGTCCCTAACATAGTTGCTGTTAAAAGTACCCCTGCTATTACCTTTTTTACGTTTTTCATTATTTTTCCTCCACATTTAATAATCTTTACTACTTACTGCAGTTTACATGCTTACGCAAAACATTCATTTTAAAAAATTTAATGTTCTGACTTGGTTTTGTGATATCAGTATAACACAATATATTCTGCACTTCAACAGTGTAAAACAACAAATTTAAATATAAATTTTTAAAAAAATTAGCAATAATACTCTAGTCCTTTGCACTTTCAGTAGATAAAACTTTTTCTGTATATATGGTTTTTAATTTT
>CAKSGI010000523.1 GCA_934454005.1 uncultured Eubacteriales bacterium
AAGGTATTTGTAATATGTATAAAGCTGGCAAGCATCGAAAAGCTGCTTGAAAATAAATAAATATGAAAAAACAAAGCCGAAAATCCGCTGTAACGGGTTTTCGGCTTTATTTGTAAAATTTAATGGGCGGGACTGTTTAAATTATTTAAAATCTCCCAGATAGTCCTTGTTTATTTCAAACAGCTCATCACACATATTCTTTATTTCCAACTGAGACTGCTTATTAGTGCTTGTATTAACAAAACCTAATTTCTGCATTCTATTTGAAAAGTTAAGTTGAAACAAATATCTTTTTACAAAAACAACACCCACCAATGCAGTAATAAAAGTAACAATTAAATTTGATATTATATCTGTTACGGCATCTCCCCAATTTACTAACTGTAAAAATGTATTCATTTTACTATCCCTCAACAATTTTAATAATAAAAACCATTAGTTACTATTTTTCTTCTCTATTTTTTCAAATAGCACTATTTAATAGAGCTTCCTACACATTTTATCACTTAACAATCTATGCACGATAATTTCTCAGTCAAATATTCTTTTAATTTATAAAAGTGACTTATGAATATGTCAAGTTTCATTCCAATACTATGTCATTTTCTATCTAAACAATGGAAAGAAATATTTAGACTAAAACGAAACTCTTATCATTGTTTTATATAAAGCAACGGCTAAAAGTCTGTTTTGCAGACCTTTAGCCATTTTTATCATAAAAAAACATTATTTACAGTAATTTTCCCCACTCTCTCAAACTTAATATTGGCCTCTACAATTTATGCAATCACTCTGATCGCGTTTTACCGTTCCTCTTAACCCGAACTCTTCTGATGGTTTTATTTCACCACACATAGGACATTTTTTCAAAAAATCATTTTCTTCCTTTGAAAATCCAACAATATTCGTAAGTCGAGTATTATTTGAATCATATCCATTTTCCATATCGACAAATCTAAAGCTTTTCGTAGGTAATGTTTGAAATTCTATTCCATTGTCTAACCTTACAGGTAATTTATAAATCATTGTAATTATCCTCCTCATTATGATTTTGGTAGAAAACTGAGAAAACATAAAAAATTTCAGTAAATACTGCTCTTCTATGATTAGAATGACTAAAAACTCACAAAACTTTTTTAACATTACTTTATATATAACAGCGATTTACGAGAATGTCAAGAGCAGGTGTTGCTCTTGACGTTTTTTCATATGGTTTTATGCTTCTCCAGAATCTAGTTGTTAATTATCTATCCACTTGGCATTAACCATTCTCACAGACATTATTGAATAAATTCATCCTTATTTTTCATCTTCTATCCCGCTTGAAGTCCGCACTATTTTTTACTCTTCGAAAACCCTCCTGCTTTATGGATATCATATTTCATGTTGATATTTGATTTTTAACCCGCCGAAAGATGTTTTTTACAAGATTCTTTATTTTCATATAACACAAATATAACCCCAAAATTTCTCCAACCTTTTCCTGAAATATTTCCTTGAATTCAAGCCTTAGCTAATAAATCCTTTCAATCCTGTTATACAAGATCTGAAAATTTTTACCTTCGACAACCAGCTCTTCATCTGTGTGAAAGTGCCCGCAAAACCATTTTTGGAACTGCACTTTCTCTCTGACTATTTCAAAGTACTCTGTCAGTTCATCTGCCTGAAATCTCCATGCCGAAAAGTAGTTAGACACCATGGTAGGCGCTGCATGCGTGATGATATAATCAGCCTTCATCCCATTTTTCTGCAGGCATTCCATTCCCCTTTCCCGCTCTTCTTCGGAAGGCATTTCCTCAGGAAACCAGTTAATCCCCCGGATGCGGTAATATTTCTTTCCCTGTCTCTTTAGATCCAGGATTTTTTCCTTTAAACGGGGATCGTCC
>CAKSGI010000524.1 GCA_934454005.1 uncultured Eubacteriales bacterium
ATTTGTGGGTTAGTCACGTAATCATTTAAAATTGCGTAATTTTTATCATTATAAAAGTTAAGGATGCTTCTATTTATTTTTCCAGTGTTTAAATTATAGAGAGGATAGCTATCATAATAAAGAATGAAATCTATATCATTAAAAGGGTCAATTATATAATCCTCTAATTTTCTCAAATCTTGTATATTTAATAAGTAAGTATATATTGTTCCTACCTTTACAGGTTTTGTATCATAATAATAAGGGATTTCAATATCTTTTAATGCATAATGACATAGAGATATTTTATCATTACTCAAAGAGATATTATTAAATCTTTGAGGATCTATATTTCTTTTTATTTTAAATATTTCTTCTCTTGTTACACGAATATATTCCATTGGTTCTTTTGGGTTGGATTGATCAACTACATATAACATAATTCACCAGCTTTCTTTCTATACATAATATACATTGAATGCATAAAAAATACAATAAAATGTTAAAAATGGGGGCAATATAAATTGAATTAACAAGAAAATACTAATTCTATCGCTATTTATGAGCGATTTTTTTATTATATAGATGTCTTGAAACGATACGTTTCTTGATAAAGTAAGCGCGCTACTTTGTTTGATTTAAATAAGTTTAATGGAGAGGTTAGGAACTAAACATGTCAACAATAGTAGCAAATAAAGATATTACATTAAGAATGGTACACAATAAGGTGTCTACAGCCTTCACAAAGGCTTTTTTAGAATCGGATTATGTTAACCAAATGGTTGATAGCTTATATGATGAAGTTGATGCATTGAAACTTGCATCGATTTCATTGAATTATGTATATAGACATTTGGAATATAATAAATATTTAAATAGATACAATCAAGTTCGCTTGATGACTAAGCCTGGTGAAAAAAATACGCCTATTATTTTGGCTATGAATGATTCAGTATTTGATTTTCGTGCACATACTTCTTTAAAAAGATGTTCCAAATATGATACAAAAGATCACAAACATGAGGGTTTAAATGTATATAAATGGATTCAAGATGGAAAATTAGAAATGGCAAACGCAAAATTGTCTTATTCAAAAGCATCTTCTAAAGATGTGCTTAGATTAATTAAAGAAACAAATAGAATTTGGGATGTTTTATTTTATCAACATGATCAAATTGTTAAAGAAAATGAAATGAACTTGGGTGTAGTAAACATCCAAGAGGTACTAAAATATAAAATTAATAAAAATAAACTTTATGGATCAGATGCTGAAAAAAATATTCTATACAGTGAAAGGTATTTAGTACGTCATTATGAAAATACATGGCCAAATGATCCATATGATAATTATAAGAAGGTAAAAGATGTTCTTCTTACTTTAGAAAATGAAGTTCGTTCTAGAAAAAAAGAAAATCGAGAAGAACGTTAAATATGAGTTAAGCTTCCTATTTTTTAAGGAAGCTTTTCTGATGGCGAATCGTATATGTATTCTTAGTCAGATTTGAAGTTAAATAGAAGTGTAAAGAAAGGAACATAAAATATGAGAAACTTAACAATTACGGAAACAACGCCAAGAGGTACAAATACAAAAACAGTATATTCATCCTTTGTGATGGATGACTTTTCTATTTTGATTGATCGTACAATTGATGCGGATTTAGCTAGTGAAGTGATTTTGAACTTAAGATATTTAAATACTATTGATCATAAACGAGAGATTACGATTTATATCAATTCACCAGGAGGTAGTGTTACAGATGGCATGGCTATCTATGATTATACAAGACTTATTTCAAATCCAATTCGTACGATTGGAATTGGATTATGTGCAAGTATGGCTGCTTTCTTACTTTCAACATTAAGCAACAAAAGATATGTGACAAAGAATTGTGTATTACTCTATCA
>CAKSGI010000525.1 GCA_934454005.1 uncultured Eubacteriales bacterium
TATCAATATCTCTGTCAATTTTTCTTCTTCCTGAGTTATATTCTTCAGGGCGAATATTTTCCAGCAATTCACATGCCAGATTAAAGGCACTTTCCATTACTTCATCAGGCATAAGAGAAATACGTCTGTAAAGCAATGTTGACATATGACTTTTTACTAGTCCATACTGTGTTTCATCGTTGGATAATCCATTAACTTGTGCATCATTTAATACCTGTTCCATTACCCAATAGTGATCAATACACTTTTTACTGTGTCTTGCCTTTGCCGTAATTCCATCAGGGTTTAATCTATATGCATACACCACATCTGATGTAACTATCATTTTCCTACACAATCTATACAAAACCATACACACAATAGTATCTTCAAACCATACATCAAGGGGGAATCTTAACTGATTAAACATTTCTCTTTTGTATATTTTAGCCCATGGAAAACCTGGTGCACCTAATATTTTTTTTGTATTTGATAATGTTACATTGGAATATTTGCTGTAATTTAAATTGTCACTTCCATCTACAAAACTGTAATAACTGCCCTGTACAATATCAGCATCTTCCTCTTCTATTCTTTTCATCATATGCTCTATGCAGTTTCCAACCAGCATATCATCTGAATCCAAGAACATTATATACTTGCCGATGCTTGCATCTATTCCTGTATTTCTTGCACCTGAAAATCCTTTGTTTTCCTGATTTATCAAAATTATTTTATCTGAATTTATGTTTTTTACTATTTCCTCTGTATTGTCTTTAGAGCCATCATTAATGATTATCAATTCATAATCTACTTTTGTGTCCTGATTTATTACTGAATCCACACATTGCTGTATAGTTTTTTCAGCATTGTAAGCCGGCACAATAATAGATAAATCTTTTTCCGAATTTTTATTTGTTTTTGTTGTTTCCATATTAGGTCTTGGGCTTGTGTTCTCCAAGACTTTTCTTGATTCATCAGGTGTCATGGTACATTTGCCCCTTTTAAATAATCGGGCAATATAGTAATAAACCATCAAAACTGCATATCCTACATTGGCTAACAGTCTGGCTATTGAATCTTTTCCGATTTTTTTCAAAAATGTATTGTACATTCTCTGTTTCATTTATATCACCTATTGTTTTCTTCTACATAGTTTCCACTTCTATATGCCATTAACTGTAGTATTGGAAATGTAGTTGCCTCATGTCTTACCCATGAGCCAAAATCAGGTTCAAATACAACAGAGCCAAAGAAGTAAGCCACAAAGCATGAAAGTGTTACAACCATGTTGTTATTTATTTTTTTAATATTTCTCAATGTTCTAAACAGATACATCAATATAAATATCTGATATACAAAGAACGGTGCATATCCCGGACTTTTAAAGATAAGCTCTATTGGAATCATCATTCTAAATGCATTTATTACATAGTCAATCATAAAGTTGTTAAAATTACTGTTAACTTCAATTGGATTAATAATAGCTGAGTTGGCTCCACCAGCTTCACCAATTGTTGAAGTTGAACCATCTCTAACGTTTAATGCATCGATATAATCATCATATGCTACAAACTGACTTGCATAAAAAAACACCAATACTCCTACAAAACACAGAACTACAACAATACAAATCTTTGTTGCATTTATATAGTTCCTTTTTCTGAGCCACAAAAATATAAAATACAAAAATATTGCCATGGCAGCCATAATAATGTAATAGTTTCTAAAATTCAAACTTTCATAATAAAATATTCCTGCACAGAGTAGCATCTTTATAAAAGTATTTTTTATTGGAATGCTAATAACCACATATATTGCAAAAAAATACCAAATCTGTATCATTTCTTTGTTGATGTTAAATACATATATATTTAACACACCTGTGGCCATTACGGTAAATAA
>CAKSGI010000526.1 GCA_934454005.1 uncultured Eubacteriales bacterium
GAAGAAGACTATAAATACTACCCATTAAATGATACGTTAAGATACAGACAACGTATAACATTAACAAAGAAAGATGAAGATAATAAAACATTACCAAAAGTAAAATTCTTATTAACAGCAAAAAATGTTAAAGAATTATATTCCTTTAAATTTAATGGCTGGGGTGATGCAGAAAGTGGTGATGTTGACGAAGATCAAAGTAGATTTGAAATTGAAGCTTTGACAGATTCAAATGGAAAAATAACATATAAATTTGATTATCAAATTCAATCAGAAGATTATTACTATTGTAGAGCTGATGATTTAAAAGAAATGACGGATTCAGCAAAAAAAGAAATTAAAAATAAATTGGATGATGAGGGATATAAGTATGCAAGTGATTTATCAAAAAGTGGTGCAGAAAAATTAATTCAGTCAGATTTAGATAAGCAGATGAAAGCAATAAATAATAAATATGTTGTAAAGGAATTAGACACAGGAAATGCAAACATCATTGCACAGGGAAGTATTGCGAAAGGAGTTACAATTACAATTCAGTCGGATAAGAGCTGGGTTAAGGAAAATGGCGTATGGCCGGATACTTCATCTGGAAAATATGGTTCTTACGAGAAGGCATATCAATTTAATGTAGTAAATAATTATAAAAAGGTAAAGCTTATTGCAATCAAAAAGGACAATGAAACAGGTGAAGTGGCTCAGGGAGATGCAACACTAGCAGGAGCAGTATATGGTATGTATGAGGATTATGGATGTACAAAATTATTGAAAAAATATACTACAGACAGCAGAAATCAGTTCGAAACAGATTATGTAAGATGTGGAAGTGATTATTACCTAAAGGAGATTGTTCCGCCTGTAGGATATTTGAAAAATGATAAAGTATATAAAATACATGAAGATGGTCAGGAATATACGGCTGAATATAATAGTGCAAAATCAAAATTAGAATTGGGAGAAGATGTTGTTAAAGGAAAGGTTTCTATAATTAAGGGAAAAGGAAATGGAAATGCAGGTATTGTTTCACCAGAGGTAAATGCACAGTTTCAGGTTTATATTGCATCAAGTGGATCATACGATAAGGCAAAGGATACAGAAAAAGATGTACTTAAAACCAATAGTGAAGGATATGCAATAACAAAAGAATTACCATATGGTACATATATTGTTCATCAGATTAGTGGTGATGACGAGACAGAGTATTGTCCTGATTTTTATGTTGATATAAAAGAGCAGGGAAAGACATATAAGTATCTTTTAAATAATCCTGAATTTACAGCATATTTAAAAATTGTTAAAAAGGATGCCCAGACTAAAAAGACAGTATTAAAACCAAACACAACATATCAGATTTATAAAGTGAATGATGATGGAACAGAAATGATTGTAAAACAGTCATATAATAATGGAAACAAAATTATTACAGTGGACAGATTTGTTTCAGATGATACAGGAGAAATAATTACCTATGAAAAATTAAAGGCTGGTAAATATCGAGTTTACGAGGTACAGGGACCGGAAGGATTTAAGAACAACAAGTCATTTATTAACATTGAAATTACAAATAAATCTTATAAAACAATGACAGATAAGGATGGAAATGAGTATCTATATGCAGAGTATGAATACTACAATGATGAAACATATGGAAAGTTTACAATTAAAAAGACGGGACCAGGTTTAACAGGATTTGAATATGAAACAATTATGAAAACATTAAATATTGACAGTTTTATTTATACAAATGCAATGAATGTTTCTTTACAGCAAAATCCATTTAAATATGAAGATGTAATGCTTAATGATGTGGTATTCGAACTTTATGCGAAAGAGGATATTGTAACACAGGATGGTCAGAATACAACATGGTTTAAAGCAGGTG
>CAKSGI010000527.1 GCA_934454005.1 uncultured Eubacteriales bacterium
GATTTGCTGAGTATTTGCTTAATGAAAATAAATATGGAAAAAATAAATTGGTAAAAATAAGAAATATGAAAAATCCTACTCCACAGAATGATCATACCAATGGAATTATTGGTATTGCCTGGGTTATTGAAGGACTTATTTCAGCTGCTTACTTATTTAAAGACGAACGTTATTATGAGCGAGCAGTAGAATTATTTAAAGCTGAAATATTTGATGAGGATTTACATATGTGGAAGATTGTTGATATTAATGATAAGTGTATTGCAATTGATTATGTTTATAATCATCAATTATGGTTTGCAGCTGTAGGAGGACTGATATTAGATTATAAATATGATAGTGAAATAGATAAACAAATTTTTAAATTTTTAAGTTATTGGAAGTATCATTTGATTTTTCAGCCAAGTGGTTTATTATTTCATCAAATAAATTTCAAGTTTACACCAATTTCAATAATAAAAAAGAAAATAAAAGCAGTTTGTTGTGACTTAGGAATAACACGAAGTCTTAGGAATCAATGTACTCTTGAGAAAGGATATCAATTATTTGACTTATATGGATTTGCATTACTTTATAATCGTTATAAAAAATGTAATGTTTACTCTTCAAAACAATTTAAAAAGGCAATGAAATATGGAACTGATAGAAGTAATTTAGAAAAATTATATATAAGTGATACTAATTTTAATAAATATGCATTTGCATATAACTCTCCGGCATTTGAATATCCTTTTATTGCCAAAACCATTTATGGAAATGTAGATAAACAGTTAATGATAGATTTAATGGATATTCAAAAAAGCTTATGTTATTCTGATGAAACAAAAAAATTTGATAGAAACAATGCTGATTTTAGAACGTTAACTGCTAGAATTTATGAATTAGCACGTTTTTATGAGTTAAAGAATGAAGAGGAAAAATTAAGATGAAGAAAACTAGCTTAGTAAAAAATACAATGTTACTAACAATTGGAACTGCTATGATAAAGGGAATAAACTTATTAATGATTCCATTGTTTAGTGCGTGGCTTTCTACAGAGGATTATGGTACATTTGATTTGATTTGTACATATGTATCATTATTAATTCCATTTATTACACTTTCAAATTCAGATGCTATATTTAGATTCGTAGTAGAGCAAGAGGATATAAGTGAGAAAAGTAGGTATATTACAAGCGGATTTATTATTAATTTAGTTAATATTGGGATAGTAGGTTGTATACTAATATTTATTCAAATAATAAGTGGGTGGAAGATGGCTTTTCCATTTTTAATACTTTTGATTACAGAGATATTTAATAATCATTTACAGGGGTTTATGCGTGCAACAAAGCAACTTAATATATATTCTTTTTCTAGTGTAGTTACAACAATAGGAATTGCTTTAAGCGT
Source organism: uncultured Eubacteriales bacterium (assembly GCA_934454005.1). Next base: position 1,393 of record CAKSGI010000527.1, read on the forward strand.
ACCTATATTGATATTATATTTTAACTTGGGATTAAGAGGAATAATTTGGGGATATGCTATAGGTAATTTAATTGGAGAATTATTTGTAATAATAATAACTAAATATTGTGGGTATTTAGATTTTAGAAAATTTAGCTTTGGTACAGTAAAAGAATTGGTTAAGTATTCATATGATGACGCACAAATTATATTTGATGAGGTGAAATAATGGTTGATCAAATACGAAGTGCCTGATATAATTATTTTGAAAATTATAAGAAGTAGCCATGAGAATGGAAAAAACAGTTTGTGAATTATTTGCCGGCGTCGGAGGATTCCGATGCGGCTTAAATCATATTAGTACCGTAGAGGATATGAAAAAAGAGGAACCTTGGAAAACTGTTTGGTTTAGCCAGTGGGAGCCCGCAGAAAAGAATACGCAGTACGCGCATGATTGTTATGTTTATCATTTTGGAACATGTTTAGATATAAACGGAAATGATACAAC
>CAKSGI010000528.1 GCA_934454005.1 uncultured Eubacteriales bacterium
TTCATATATCGCTCATAACTTGCAAGTGCTCTTGCCTCTTCTTCGGAAAACATTGTTTCATAAAGAAAATACATCAAAATTGCATGATATATGCCTGACAATAGGATCCATAGAAAAGCAAGATACGAAATTTTTTTCCAAAATATTTTTTTCTGTAAATACGCAATGATCAGCGTAACAACAAGTACCCCGCTAAGAGCCAGCACATAAGAAGCATGCAATAAAACACTTCGTGAAAAAATAGCATTGATAAATGTCTTCCTAACTGCCTGAAGATAAGGAATTGAACTTTTGCTCTGAGTAGCAAATACATCAATAATTGAAGATAGCTTCATTTTACCATAACTCTGTAGTCCAGTGGAGTTTGAAGTATATTCGCCAATACACTTATTAAAAATACACCATAAAGCTACTGGAATTATAACCGGCAAAGCAAATCCAACTACATGCTTAATTGTAATACGCTCTTTTCCAAGCCATATATATCTTATGACATAAAACAGTACAATCGTTGGAAACATTGCTATAAGCGTCATTTTTGTCAATATCAATAGACTAACAGCCAATATAAATATTCCTGTCTGATAAGAAAAATTATTTTCATCCTGACAAGCTAGCATTATACAATAAAACAAAACCACTCCAGATGCGTAATCACAATAAATCGAATGATAAAAAAAGAAACCGTTACTAGTATTAAAAAAGAATGGCAAAACAAGAACTGTACTCACCGCACCAACGAACAAGAATAATACATACATATTTTGAACATTCTGATTTTTGTTTTTCTTACTTTTAATATACTCCTCAAAAGATAATTCAAACGACTCAAACATAGGTAAAATCAAAACAAACATGAACATTTGAATCGCTCTATACATATCTGCCTCAAGATATCTTCCCGCAAACCTCGCCCACATAGTTTCAAAAAGAGTAATTGCTGGAACATAGTCTTTATGCATAAATGGAAGGGAAGATTTTGCATAAAAATCATTTAATCTTATGCTTTCCTTAATAAACATCCCCCAATGAGACAACTCATCCCAAGACAAAAAACGCTTTCCAATATTAGTAAACCAACACACCAAGTATAAAAAAACAAATAATAGAAAACCCGATTGACCTACCACCTCCATAATAGAAGTTTTTATTCTTGCCCCCCCCCGATAGCAAATAAAAAATGCAAATAGCAGTATATACCACAGCCGGTATAATAATACCTATATTTAAATTATGGAAAAAAATTCCTGTCAGCATTATAGCAATTATATGAAGTATAATTGCTGGTGCAAGAGACTGACTATATCTTTTGTGAAATGTAACAGTCCAAGCGGAACCTGCAATGACAAGATAGATAAGTGGAACAAAAAAAGCCATATTACCTCCATTATTATCAATGTTATCTAAGTAAAATCTCCCCGTATAGCTTAGAACTACAATACATATATTACAACTAAATATTTAAAAAGCGAGAATACACTCTTTATGTTATATTGAAAGCTCTATACTGAATGCTAGAGTGTACTAAAAAGCATACTTCCAACATTCAGTATAGAGCCATAGAATTCAACTTTATTATACAGAAAACGTGTTAACTATCTATACCTAAATTATGAATTCGTGATACATTTTCACATTTTGGGGTTCATTTTATAAGTACGCCTTTAATTCATCCACCTTATCCAGCTTCTCCCACGGAAGATCCAGATCATCGCGACCGAAATGTCCGTATGCAGCCGTCTGTTTGTAGATCGGGCGGCGCAGGTCAAGCATCTTGATAATGCCAGCCGGACGCAGGTCAAAGTGCTTGCGGATCATCTCAACCAGCTGATCCTCACTTAACTTGCTGCTTCCGAATGTATCTACCATGATGGAAGT
>CAKSGI010000529.1 GCA_934454005.1 uncultured Eubacteriales bacterium
CATTTGCACATTGACTTTGACGATTTTGCAGAAAATTAAAGAATTACATAAACGTGGTATCTTGTTAGGATGTATTAATACGGCAGAAATAAGAGTTGTTGATCAAAATACAGTATTTTTCTGTGATACAGATGACTATCAGATTGAAGGATATCCTACGCTTAGTAAAAACATAAGTTTTGCAGCACCAGAGAATATTGAGAAAAGATTATATTTGGCCTCTTTAGATAGTGAAAACTTTTCAGTTGCTGAACTTGTGTTCATGTTGATGATGACGGGGAAAACTCCTTATTTATCAGGTAATTCCAATATCATTGATACGATTAAAAAAATGAGATTTCCGTTCTTTGTAAATGATTATGACGAGCGAAATCCGAGCTTGCGTGTTATGCCAAGTATGTGGCGTTATATGTGGAGCCATCTCAGTTTTGGAATGAAAAAATCTTTCTGTAGTACATTCCAAAAAAATATGCCTTTTAATGCACCAGGAAAACGATTGTCTGCATTTAAATGGTATAAGATAGTTGAGCAATACCGTAGTGAAATCATGAACACATCAGTCTTGGAAGATAATATCCTGTATCCAACGACGTTTAAGAAAAGAGAAGGAGATACGTTCTATCGCTGTCGTAAATGTGGAAAAGAACATCCTAAATTTTTCTTTGATCCTGAGTACTTTGAAGAATATCGAATATGTAATGCCTGCATGGATATGCCATCAGATAAATCGTACACATGTGTCGATTGTGGCAGAACATTTATTTATAAAAATCGAACAGCACTATTTCATCAGCGTATGAAAGCAACCAACGATGATTGGAAAAACCAGAGACATTGTCCAGAGTGTAAAGCTAAGAAGGAAAAATGCTCAAGGTGCGGAAAAATGATTCCTTACTATGAAATAAATGATGGAATGTGTAAAGACTGTCGAGAAAACACGGTCTTTGAGAGAAGAACTTGTAAAGATTGTGGACGTCCTTTTTCAATTACATATGCGGAGAAAAAATATTATGATTCCAAAGGTTTTTCTTATCCTAGAAAGTGTGAACCATGTAGAAAAAATAAAAATTCAGGCAGAAACGGTAGTTGATCTAGTTCTGGATCAAAACGTGGTGGATTCTTTGGCGGATTATTTGGATTTTAAAGGGAGGTGAAAGCATGGCACGAAATATATATGATGAAGATGCATATACTCGTGAAGAGTTTTCGCATTTTCAAAACGTTTTATTGAACGGCGCTGCCCGTATTCCGATATGTTTCTGTATAGATGTAAGTAAATCGATGGACTGGCTTACAAATCCATCGAGTGATTTGATTGTAACTGGAAGTGGATATGAAGATGGAGGTTCTGTTAACCATGTTAAACTTAGACCAGGAGCAATCAGAAAGTCTAAATTAGATGATTTGAAAAAAGTTCTTAGAAAATTAATTAATGGACTTCGTAATGAAACAGCATTAAGAGATTCCGCTGTTGTTAGCATTGTCACTTTCAGTAGATATGCCAATACAGTAGTAAATTTTTGCGAACCAACTTCATTAGATGGCGGAGTGATTGCTGACCAAGTTAAAATCGGTGTTGATGATACTAATGTATCGGAGGGCATTAATTTAGCTCTAAATAAATTGGCAACTATGTCAAATGTTCTTGCTGATGCTCAGACAGAAAGCTATAAACCTGTGTTTATTTTGATTAGCGATGGACTTCCGACGGATGGAGAAAATGCAGAGGCTGCTGTATCTCGATTGAGAAAACAGGCGCAAAACGATGCATTGTCGATTATTCCGATTGGTATCTATATGGATAATCCAGGACAACAGTGGCTACGAAAACTAAGATCAGACGGTGAAATATTCACAATGAATAGTGATTATGAT
>CAKSGI010000530.1 GCA_934454005.1 uncultured Eubacteriales bacterium
TATCTAGATGTGACGAGCTTTGGTGCTTTGGTAAAAATATAAGTGAGGGAATGCTTATGGAACTTGAATTCGCTAAAAAATACATGATCAAAATAAAACACTTTACAGATAGCTGTACGGCATTATCTTAAAAGGATGTGTAGTATGGATACTAAAGAATTTTTAGGTGAGATTTATAAAGATTGTAATGCCGGGTTTATAACGCTTACCCTCTTGCCTGAAAGAAAAACATTATGGTTTAAAGTTAGTGAGATAGCGAAAGCCTCTATAGTTGCCCAGAAATATGGAGCTAAAACAAATACATTTTTCGGTATAGGGCTTCGTAAAAAAACACTTCCCAATAATCTTCGTGGTGGCGAGAATGATATATCGGTGATCGGGACATTGTACGCCGATATTGATATTAAAAGTAGTGCTCATGCGCAAACAGATCTTCCGGGTTCTATAGATGAAGCTATGAATTTTTTAAATTGTCTACCTTTAAAGCCTACAATAATTGTTGATTCAGGAAATGGACTCCATGCCTATTGGCTTCTCAATAAACCGTTCAGAATTCAGAGTATAGAGGATAAAAGTAGTATATCTTCAATTTTTAAAGGTTGGAGCAAATTTGTAAATACAAAGGCAAAAGAACGCGGCTGGAAACTTGATAATGTTTCTGATTTAGCAAGAGTTCTGCGTGTTCCCGGAACGGTGAATCATAAACTTATAAAAGGTTCAACTTGTAAAGTTATTGTTTCAAATGAAATAAGATTCGATTTAAATGAATTCAAACATTACAAGTCTGATTCTGAGGCAAATCTACAAATCCCTGACTTTAAGAACTATCAGCAAGGAAAGGCTAATAGAATAATAGAAAAATGTGAGTTTATAAACTATTGTAAGGAAAATGCCAAAAATCTTTCTGAACCATATTGGCACGTTATGATTACAAATTTAGCTCCTGCAGAGGATGGAGCAAAAATGGTACATGAGCTAAGTAAATCATATCCGAAGTACAATAAGACTGAAACCAATAGAAAAATGGGTAGAGCAATTAAGGAAAACAAACCGCATACTTGCAGTTATATTCATGAACATCTTGGGTTTGAATGTAGTAAAGAGTGCTATGTTAAGGCTCCGATTGTACATGGAAAACCTAGCAAAGAGCAAAATTTTATTGATTTAATTGATATCGGAGAAGTATCACCTGATGAAATTTTTTCTAAGGAAAACATGGAGCTTTGTGCTTGGGCGAAAACCAATATACCTGCCCAATATGCAAGGCTTAAGACTAAACTTAAAGGCAAGGTTAATTTAAGAGATTTTGAAAAAGCAGTTCGCTTTGAAAGCAAGAAAAACATCATTAATTGTAGTGAAGAAAAAAATATTCCGCTAGACCTTAAAGGTATAAATTTAAATGGTGCAGTTATCCCTCAAGGGTGGAATGTGACAATCAATCAAGGGATTCAAAAGGAGTCTGTTTGCAAGGATTCAAGCATAATTACTGCTGTTTGTAAAAGCCCGGTAGTTATAACAAAAAGACTTGAAAACTTTGATGATGGTACTGAAAAAGTAGAACTTAGTTTTTTTAGAGATGGACGTTGGAAAAGGCTCATTGCTCCAAGGTCTAGTGTATTTAATAGAAATTCTATAATAAAATACGCTGACTCAGGATTACCGATATCATCAAGCAGTGCAGCAGAATTGGTCGCTTATTTAAGTGATTATGAGAATGCAAATGTAAACACTATTCCTTTAGTTAAATCAATAGCTAGAGTAGGCTGGGTCGGCAGTGCCGACAGCCATATCGCGAATAGGATGAGAGAAATTCAGATGCCAAACGGTCGCGAATTAGGCTTTTTCCCCTATAAAGTCAATGAGGACATTGTTTT
>CAKSGI010000531.1 GCA_934454005.1 uncultured Eubacteriales bacterium
AGTATAGCATGTGCGACATTATTTTACAAGAGGTCTACTAAAAAAGCTCTTGCTCGTTTAAACATTGAACAGAAGGAGGGTGTGTTAGCACATCTACATTCTTCTTGATTATCTCATACTCTTGGGCCTGGCTGCGAGCTGCTCGGTATTCGGCAAGCAGGGTATCCTTCTTTTTTCCGAGTGCGGCAAGTTCCGTTTTCATGCTCTCCGTGGATGGCAGCGGAACGGCGCCCATCTTCTTTAGCTCCCTAGCGGCGGCCTCGAATAAGATGATCTCGCTTTCATGTCCCCGCAAAAACTTTTCCTTGTCCCTAGATTGCCGGTATCGGTCATAGACCGGCTTTAGCTGCCGGCAGGTGACGGCGTGCTTCATCACAAGGGATAGAACCTTTGAAAAGAAAGAGATAAAATACGCCCCGCCTATGCGGAGCGAAAAGAAAATCGGAAATACAACCTTCATCGTCAATTCCTTCTTTCCTGAGCAGGCAAAATCAGTTCTTTTGTATAAAGTATTCATATATTTAAAAGTTCTACCACATCTGCACCGCAAACAGAAATTCTGTATCCCTTTTTCACAACAAAAAACAGTTCCATCATCAAGTTTTTCTTCTTCATTAACCTTTGATACTTCTTGCAGTGGATAACCACAATGAATACAAACCTCTGCCCCATCACTTACTTCTCTTCCGCATTCAGGACAATTTATTAGTGCCATGTTTTTTGCCCCTCCTTTCCCATTCTTAAAAATTATTCATCTCTTCTTCCGAAGAATCATAATTTATATCTGAATAAATAACTGCTACAGAAATGTCAAAATTTTCCGACATTGCCCCAAGTCGTATTTTGGTTGTTTCAGTAGTCCAATCATAAACATAAGCCGTATATCCAAATTTTAACGCAGTTCCCTCATCAACAGATTCAATTTGTGAATCACTCACATATTTAACCATTCCGCTTGTTTCTGAAATTGCCTCCCCGTATTTTTTAGTTAACATATCTTTATATATATTTAGTACCTCTATATACTGTCCACCTGTTGTAAGATTCTCATCCAATCCGTACATTGATTTATTTAATCTTCCTTCTTCAAAATAAAAGATAACCACAACGTCATGTCCACTCAATGTTGTTTTATAGTATAAAGCATCACTTTGTTCATCTATAAGTTCTGCTTCTGTCTCATATTTTTTTACATCTTCAATGCTATCACCCCAACAAGCATTACGAAAATCTGTATTTTCTCTCTGCTCTACTTCGGGTTCACTCTCTTCCTGTGGTTCTTCCATAATAATTTCTTCATCCGTAGCTTCTTCATTGTCCGCAATATCTGTTTGATTATCTTGTATTTTCTCGCTGTCTTCAACAGTTTCTTCGACTTTCGCAGAAATTTCCTCTTTCTTTGTTTCAGAACTACCACAGCCCATTACCGAACAGGCTAAAATGCTTGCCATCAATAAATTCATCAATACTTTTTTACTCATTTTTATTCTCCTTTTATTTGCTACTTTTTGCTACTTATTGCCACTTTAGTATATCATCACTAAAAATTTAATACAATATAAAAAGTAGCAAGAAAGGGTAAAAAGTATGAAAGAAAAAGCATATAAAATTAAGGTGTCAGTTTCACTTGATGAAGATATTATCGAAACAATAAAAGACCTTGCCGAACAGGATGACCGAAATTTCAGTTCCTATATCAACAAGGTATTAAAAGAGCATATTCAAGATTTATCTGTGGCTAAAAAATAGGTCTGCTACAACGCCCTCGCAGAAAAAAGGGAGGCATATTATTCATTTCTCATATATTTTATTCATTCTCATTGCATAATCATTTCAGCAATTCAATGTACTTATACACACTGGTTCGGCTCC
>CAKSGI010000532.1 GCA_934454005.1 uncultured Eubacteriales bacterium
TTTGATACTAGCATTATGTAAAGCGGTCATTGGGAAAGTAAAAAACATTTGTGGAAAATTAATGGATTACAAATTAAAAGAAATGGTTGGAATGAAAACTACTACCCTAAGATATGATTACATAGAAAGTAGTGAAGTAAGAGAAATGCTCGTTTCTGCGAATAAAGGAGTACAAGCGAATGGAGGAATACAGTTTTTAAGTGAAGATTTCAGTATGTTGCTTAAAGAAATTGTTACGTTGGTATATTCGGTTTTATTATGTGCTCAATTAGCTTATAAACATAAAGCAAAGGTATATGGTATTATAGAAAGATTTATGAGTTCTAGTTGGAGTTTAGTTATTGTAATTAGCTTGATTAGTATACTAATATATTTGACTTTTCATAATACGAAAAAATTGTCAGGAATTTTAGACAAAGCTTTTCAAAGCAATGTAAAAAACAATACTCTATTCAGCTATTATACAGAGTTTATGCGTGAGTATAAATATGGAAAAGATATTAGATTATTTCAATTAGGTAATTTAATAGATAAGAGATTATTAGAGTGTGATGATAATATTGAGATGAACCAAAGAAAACAAGTAAAACAAACATTATCAAATGGTTGTATTAATCGGCTTTATGAATTTATTATCGAGATAATTATTTATGTTTTTATAGGGAGTAAAGCACTTTTAGGAATCATAACATTAGGAGAATTGACCTTATATATAGGGGCGTTTAAGAATGTCATTGATGCAATTATGAATATAACTAGGCTATATGCATGGATACCTATTAAGTGTCAATATATGTCTTATTTTATAAAATATATAGAAAAAGAAGGTCAGGTTGCACAGGTAGACAGAGATAAAAATATTGAGAAAATTAAGGATATTGAATTTAAAAATGTATATTTTAAATATCCAGATTCAGAGGAATATATATTAAAAAATGTATCCTTCAAAATAAATGAAAATGAAATTGTAACAATTGTGGGGGTAAATGGAGCTGGAAAATCAACAATTGTTAAGTTGATATGTGGATTATATGAAGTTACGAAAGGTGAAATATTAATTAATGGTATAAACATAAATAAACTTGATATTCGAAAATATCAACAGCATATAGCAGCCTTGTTTCAGGATTTTGAACTATTTGCTTATTCAATTGAGGAAAATGTTACACTGGGAAAAAACGGAGAAAATGTAAAAATGCTTGAAATATTTAATGCTTTAAAAATTGACAAGATTATAAATAGATTTTCTGATAAAGAGAAAACAATTATATCAAGTGAGATTAGTCAGGGAGTAGAACTTTCAGGTGGAGAAAAACAAAAGATTGCTTTAGCAAGAACAATATATAAAGATTCCTCATTACTTGTAATGGATGAACCTACAAGTGCATTAGATCCGATTGCAGAAGAGGAAATTTTGTCAGATATAGTAAATGTAGCACATAATAAAAGAATGATTTTATATGTATCGCATAGATTATCCAGCTGTAAAGAGAGTGATATGATTTTGGTTATGAATAAAGGAGAACTTGTTGAAGTCGGAAATCATCAGGAACTTATAAATCAAAAGAAAGAGTATTATAGACTATGGAGCACTCAGTCACAATATTATACTTAAATACTATTAATAATTAAGCTGGCTACTTGAGTTACCAAATTGCATTTTGATAGTTATTGCAAAATGAAATATACATTAGGAGAGAAAAGATAAATGAAAAAATTGGAAATAAAGCCATTTGAAGAATTTTGGCTAAACTGTGGTTTCAATAATAATTTTAGTATTCTTACTTCATACAATGAAAAATATAGAGAGTTAGCATACTTAAATGGTTATACATATGAGGCATATAATAAGTGGTCTCCAAAACATAT
>CAKSGI010000533.1 GCA_934454005.1 uncultured Eubacteriales bacterium
AGTCAAAAGTCTGTTATTACGGAACTGCGTAAAAAATATCAGGCATATGTTGTGGATTTAGCAAAAATTAAAGCAATATTGGAAGATCAAGTATTTTCTTTGTACTACTGTTTAGATTCAGAGCAATTGGCAGAACAATATCCACCATTGAACAATTCACAGGATTATAATTATGTTTTGCAGGTATTTACTACAATACAGGGAGCAGTATCTTCTTTAATTACTGGAAAAGAAACTATTTTATATACTTATGACAGCGATGGAAATATGACAGGAACTCAAAAAGTAAAAATTGGCTCTTTGTCATCGCCTAACCGTGGAGTACAATGTTCAAATTGTGGAAGCACAAATCTTCAATATGATCGTGCTACTCAAAAATATACTTGTGTAAATAAAGGCTGTAATGCCGGAAGTACGAAAGTTGTAACGTATTATAATTATGCACAAGATATTGTAGAATGGTTTACCGATAACTTTGGACACAACGTTTACTTTCTTGATATTGAAGATAATATTCGTAAAATTCAATCAGATTTATACATTCGCAACAATTTTACGGATGAGAACTACAAAGAGTTGTGTTCGTTCATTCGCGAGGATGTGTATGAGAACTCTAATTACACCTCCGATAATATTTCAGATAACACGAAACTTTTGGAGAGCGCACGAAAATTTGTTGACAGAGCAAAACAACAATTGGTTATTGCCTGTGTTCCTCAGATAAGTATTACTGCTACTGTGTCCAGTCTGCTTGTTCAAAGCGAGATTCCAAATGAAGAACTGTTTGATGATTTTGCTATCGGGAACTATATTCGTATTTCTATTGATGATACAGTTTATAAACTGCGTATCATTGGGATCAAATATGATTTTGAGAATCTGGAAAAGGTTGAGGTTACTTTTAGTAATGTTACGAAATCCTTATTCGGTGCAATGAGTGATATTCAGAGTATTCTCCAACAGGCTTCTTCTATGGCTACTTCTTTTAGCGGTGTCGCAAAACAGGCTGAAAATGGTCAGTCTGCCGCACGTAAATTTGAGCATATCAAAAAAGAGGGACTGGACTCTTCTCTCGGTGCAGTAAAAGCAGCGAAGAATCAGGAAATTGTTGTGGATGATCATGGTATTTTGTGTCGCTATTATAATAAATGGCTGAATCAATATGACGACAGACAGTTGAAAATTATCAATCAGAATATTGTCATGACAGATGATGCGTGGGAAAATGCAAAACTTGCTATTGGTCTTGGACAATATAATGGTGAGGCTAAATGGGGAGTCTGGGCAGATATGCTTGTTGGTGATTTGATGATTACAAAGGATTTAAAGGTTATCAATGATGGTGCTACTGTTGAAATCAATAAAGATGGTATTGTCTTAGATGGTGGTGCGATTACTTGGAAGAATAATAAATTAGGAACGGATGCGATAGATGGACTAGACAATTCGTTACAAGATTTTGTCGATTCTATTGGTGATTTACAGAGCCAGATTGATGGTGAAATTATAACATGGTTTAAAGGTTATGATCCAACTTTAAAAAATTTACCAGCAAGTGAATGGTCTTCGGAATTAGATAAGAAAAAGCATAACGGTGATTTATTTTATAACACACAAAATGGGTATGCATACGAGTACAGTTATAATGCTACAACTAAAGTATCTTCATGGAAAAAGGTTACAGACTCTGGTATTCAAAATGCACTAAATGCTGCATCAACAGCACAAGATACAGCAGATGGAAAACGTAGAGTATTTACTGTTACTCCTACTCCACCATACGATGTTGGTGATTTGTGGGCACAGGGTGATAAAGGAGATTTGTATAAATGTAAAACTGCTAAAACAAAGGATCAAACTTATTCTTT
>CAKSGI010000534.1 GCA_934454005.1 uncultured Eubacteriales bacterium
TCCTTGATGTCTTAAATTATGTGCTAAATAAAATTTTAATTCATGTATATTCTTTTGTCCCCAATCAGTATTTATCAATAATGTTTCAAAAATTAAATTTGAATTATCATACTGACTTGTCAAATGATAATAATCAGCAATTAAAAGATTCACCTGGAAATCTTCATAGGACATATTTTCAGTAATAGGAACATTATATTTTTGGTATAATGAATAAAAAAGGCCGTATTCACCCAATTCCAATAATGATTTCATAAAAATAATTATTATTTCTCTATCAATAACATTTTTATAATCAAACTCCATTAAAAACTTATTATACAATTCTTTAATTTGTATATATGATTTTTGCTTTTCCAAATCTCTCATATAAATAAGTAATTTTTTAGAATCCTTACATATTAATACGTCGATTTTTCTCTCTTTATTCGGGTTTAATTGTATCTTTCGAGATATTAATTCCTTTTGATGCAATAGATCACTTTTGTAATTATCTGAAATCAGAAGAGTATTTATAAGCCATGCCGGCACATAATATTTTTTATCATTAGTGACAACCAAAATCTTCTGAGCAATTAAGAAAGAAATATTGTAATCATTTAAAATTGATTTAACAACTTTTTTTTTAATTTTTCCATCCATAAGCGTTAAAAGACATAATTTAAGAAAGTCGCCTTTTATTTCATCATTTAATTTAAGGTATTGTTCCAACCAATTAGTTTGTTCAATAATGTTTTTAGTTTTATTATATTGCTCACAAATAAATTTAATTGTAGCAGGCAATCCGTTAGATATTTTGAATATATCATTAGGATTTATGTCAGAATTTCTTTTTAACAGCTTGTTTATAAACTTTATGGAATCTATGTTTCCTAATCTTTTTAATTCATATTCAACTATGTATGATTGATTTTTTAAATTTGATATAGAAGACTTACTATCCAACGTAATAAAAATTAATTTGTGTTTATTGTGTATTTCGTTATTCCAATCCGATAACATTTCTGTTATTTGCAAATCTATATTAACATAGTTAGCTTCTATTACAACAAATGTTCTTTTGGACTTTGCTAGTTTATGTAAATAAATTTTTTCGTTATATATTTCGTTTTTCAACGGATACTTATTATTTATTTGATCTATTATTTTGATTTTATCTTCGCTGCCTAAAAAGTAAAATTTATTTAATGGATATTTGTACTTTTGAAATAATTTTGAAACCAATGCTTTTTTTCCTATTCCATCTTCTCCAAATAGTCGTATCCACATCACAGCTTCTTTTGTGATTTTCAATGTATCAATCTGATTTGTAATTTCACGATAAATTTCTTTTCTATCTACGAAACTTTTGTTATCATAGTTATAGACGTTAGGATCAATTTGTGAAGAATCAATTGATACTACACGAAAGATAAATGGAATCATAAAAACAAATGCATCTACAAATGCTGCTAAACCCGAAATAATTGCCAAAACAATAGTATCCATATTTAAAGTAGATAGTATTGCTGCTAAAATAAAAATAATCATTCCAAATATAGAAAGAACAAGTTTTACAATGTAGTTCATTACTTAACCCTCCGATAATTTGAAGTTATCCTTCAATAATCATCTCACACATAACACCATATCACGTTCTTACATAAAAGTCAATCACATCCCAAGATTTTTGTAAATTCTCACAAATTGTCGAAATTTGTCGTTTGCGAACAACTCTGATATAATATAAGGTAGGTTTAAAAGCAATTTTATTCGCAAGCCTTTGTGCTTTTTGTGAATGTTGACTAAATTGCTTTGCCTAATAAAATTTTAAGGAGCTGTTTTGATGTTTGAATATAGACCTTTTGTAGACCAATTTC
>CAKSGI010000535.1 GCA_934454005.1 uncultured Eubacteriales bacterium
AAAACCAAATCATAAATTCTCGGAAATTTGCAGGTAACATCACGGTTTTTGCTGTCATTGCAAGCCCAGTTTCCGCATTATATTCTGACAGTACATGCCAACACTGGTCTTTTCCACAAGCGTTTCCTGCTGTCGGTGTACTCTTTCCGGCATCTGCCAACGTCAAAATGATATTTGCAATCTGACTTCGTACTTCGTTTTCTCCATCCAGTTCAATAGTGTTTGAAAATTCAGTCATTTTCATGGAAAAAAAGTTCGCTACACCTGCTTCTGAATCAAAAGCCGCATTTAACTGATTTTTATAAATGGTGTACTTTTTTGCATACGCATTACCACCATTAGTAACGGTCATAAGTACATCTTCGGGAATGGGCTTCGTTCCGGATTTCCAGTCCTGACTTGCTTCAACTTTCGCAAGTTCAATCGGAATATTCCATTCGTCGTTTGTTTCATAATTTTCAACGATTGGTGTAAATTTCCGCATCCAGTCACCGTATTTTTCCTGAGTCCAAAACGCTCCGGCAAATTTCCGATTGTACGGACGTACCGCAAACAATGTTTTTGTCAAAACGGTCGGAATGATATTATATAAGTTATCGTTCTGATTTGCTAACGCTGTTTTAAACACGCTCTGCATCTGTCCAAAGTTAAGAGACCCTACTGCTTTCCGTCCAGTCAGCATTTCATACATTTCTTTCAACATCGGCGCGCAATCCTGATATGTTAATCGTGCCATAATTTTAACTCCTTATTTTTAAAATTTTAAACTTAACTGATTTAACCAGTCTGTCTTATCGTTTTTGATTCCGTTCGCTAAATTTGCTGAACGGTTGCTTTCCTGAATTTTTGAAATAATATTATCAGCTAATTTATCATAATCAAAAATAAAATCAGGCTTCTTTTCTGGTTCAGGCTCAGGCTTCTTTTCAGGTTCAAGCTTCTTTTCATGATCACTTTCCTGTTCCTTTTTCTTTTCTGTTTCTGCGTTTATCATACTTACAATTTCTTCCTTAGTATATCCTGCCTGTACTAACATTAACAATTCCTTTAAATCCATTTTGTTAATTTCCTTTCTCCCACCTTTAATTTTACAAAAAAAAAGGCATAGTCTTTTTGTTTGCAGTCCCCTGCTTGACATTGCTATGGCGGGCAATTGGATACGTCGTAACTATGCCTTCCATTATCATTATATTATTTATTTGCATTAATGTCAAGATAGAATCTGATTATTTTATTAAATTCCAGTTTTCTACGTTAAAAGATTGTATGAAATCACATTGTATGTCATATGACGCAAAATACACAAGTCCTTTTATATACATAGTATAGTATACTTTGCAAGCGCGTTGCCAGTAATCCAAACTTGCGGGTGTATTTCCAAGTTCGTGACATCCTCCAGCTCTTATATAATTTGTAACATAAACAATATCTTTAGATTTATGCCCCCACAAAGTAAAAGCGGGTGTGATCAGTTCCGGAACATATTCTTTCAAGTTTTGATGCTTGACATATTCAACCGACAAATCCGTAAACGTGTTATCAAGTTCCATTTCAGCGTTATGTCTGCCAATCGAACGATAAAAATCATTCATTGCTTTTTTTTCGGAAATAGGTGAATTAAGCAAGAGAACAATTGTCATAAGTTTATCGGGAATGTATCTAATTGTTTCGTGATTTTGGTACATTTCATATAATGGTTTTACCAATCGATAACCTATGATGATTTGACTTTGCATTGTATTGGAATTTCCAAAAAAGAAAGTTTTTACTTTTTTGTCAAAATTATTACGATACACAAGTTCCATGATATTTTTATAACCTTGAAATTCACCCTTAATTGGTCTATCTCTTTTCTGA
>CAKSGI010000536.1 GCA_934454005.1 uncultured Eubacteriales bacterium
TAATTTATATAATAAGACCGATTCCTGTAAAAATTAAGTTTAAATACATGACTCCTGAAAAATCAATTATAAAGAGATTGTACTCTGTTGGTTTTCCTGCCACTTTAAATATGGCATTACCTTCTCTTCAGGTTTCAGTATTAAACAGTATACTTGCCACATATTCAGCAGGCTATGTTTTGGTTCTTGGAGCTTACTACAAGTTGCAGACATTTTTATATCTCACTGCCAATGGCGTAGTTCAGGGAATGCGTCCACTTATTTCATTTAATTATGGTGCCGGAGAAAAAGTACGTGTAAGAAAAATTTTCCAGACAGCGTTGACTATTATTATGATTGTTATGACTTTTGGAACTGTAATATGTCTGTTAGTTCCAAATGTACTTATTGGACTATTCTCAGGAAATGCCCAAACAATTACCATTGGAAGTACTGCTCTTAGAATTATCAGCGTAGGATTTATAATATCCTCAGTATCCATTACAGTTTCAGGTGCTTTGGAAGCTCTTGGAAAAGGATTTTCATCTCTTACAATTTCCCTGTTAAGATATGTATTTGTAATGTTATCTCTTTCATACATTTTCAATATTATCTGGGGAGCTGTAGGCGTATGGAGTGGATTCTGGGCTACTGAATTTATTGTTGCCGGATTTTCATTTTTCCTATATAAAAAATATTTTAAACTAAAATAAAAAGCCAAATTAATTTCTTAATCATGCAAAAAATAATGCATTTAAAATAGCCAAATGACTACTTTAAATGCATTTATTTTTATCTGTCGTTTTCTTCTTCTGTTGGAATATCAACACATTCAGGATTTTTTACTGTTCCTTTTGCCCATGCACTTCCCACATCACATCTTCCATGATGACTTACTTTTTTAATTTCACCACTTTGGATATTGTCAGATGCAGTTACGTTGATTCTGCTTGTACCTGCCTGAACCTGTCCGTCCAACATTTTCATAAGATTCTCTATATCTTTTTCGCTTGCCATAAATCTTCCTCCACTAGGATTTTAGCTTATTGTACCATATTTATAGTAAAATGAGAAACCACTTATGAATTTTTTATTAAATCATCATCAAATCTTTTATAACTTTATGAACAGTAGAAATATTCTCAATAGTACCAATTTCTGCTCCACAAAATATAAGACCTTCCTCCACATTGCCTACTGCCGCATTAATTAATCTGTCAGTAATACAATAAGGTATCTCCCTTGGATTGCATTTTTTTAAACATCCAAGACATTTTTCCGGTGGAAACTTTTCTCCAGCTGATACTCTTTTCATAAATTGATTATTTATTGCTCTTCCAGGCATTCCTACCGGACTTTGTACTATTTCAATATCATTGGAAGTGGCTTTTATATAGCATTGTTTATAAGCTATGTCTGCATCACATTCTTTGGTTGTAACAAATCGGCTTGCCACCTGCACACCATCCATTCCCAACTCCAATGCATGTCTTACGTTTTGTTGAGTATTAATTCCTCCTGCCAATATGACTGGAATTTTCTTTTCATACATTTCTTCATATTGTTTAATTAATGAATGTATGTCTTTGACTTCCTGATCATAATTGTTTTTCTTTAATACAATTTCCTCTTTTTTAAAACCTAAATGACCTCCTGCTTTTGGTCCTTCGATTACAACAAAATCAGCAGTTCTATTATACCTTTTTTCCCACATTTTAAGTATTACTTTTGCTGATTTCACACTTGAGACGATAGGAGCAATTTTTGTTTTTGCTCCTTTTACATATTCCGGCAAATCTATAGGAAGACCTGCTCCTGATATGATAACGTCCGCACCGGCTTTAACTGCTGCCTGAACTTGTTCCTTATAATTTTTTA
>CAKSGI010000537.1 GCA_934454005.1 uncultured Eubacteriales bacterium
AATAAGATCCTGCTGCTGATATTATATCTTCATGATTATTTGCAAAAAAAACGTCTGGCTGCTGTGTAGTTTTATCAAAATGATTAACCAATACCCCACTAGCAAGGCCATTATCAACTAAATACATTAATAATGATGATGTAACACCTCCCGACTGCCCTTTCCGCCTTATATATGGGTTATATGAATAGCCCAAGAAGCCTTTGATGACATTTTTCCCGTTATCCCATTTTTCACATTGAGATTTCATCAAGTCCGTTACATTTCCACTTATTGACGGACATAAATCAATACATTTTCTACATCCTATACACTTTTTGTCATCTACATAGGCAGATAAAAAATTTGCATTATTTCTAACCATACGTATTGCATTTACTGGACAGGCACTCGCACATATACCACATGCACAACACAATGCATTATCTACAATGTTCAAAATAGATTTATCTCCATCTGCTGCCACCTATATCACTCCTGCTAAACTCAACATTTTTTCTCCTTGACCAATAATTTCCTTGAACACTTTTTTTCTTGATTTCGTAATTATACTTCTATTAGCTTCTCTATACTGATAAAATTCTTCAAATATTTTGATTAAGCTAGTTGATGTACAGTTATTATGAGATATTTGCCACTTAGACTGATTATACAGCATCAACAATTCATCATACTTATAGTGCCACCCTATAACTAATGTTGGTGTTCCGGAAGATAGCCCCGCCACACATGAGTGATACCGGCTAGATATCAATACTTCACTAGTAGAAATCTCATTTTTTATTTCAATCGCAGAAATTTTTTCTACATGCAAAATTCTTATATTAGACAAATAAGATTGATTAACCTCTGCTACTTTTTCTATAATTTCATTGGCAATTGATACATCATTATAAACGCCTGGAGCAAATTCATTTGGAATCAATACTATTGTCTTATTCAAATTGTCTATTATATAAATACACAATTTGCAAACACATTCAATGTAATTTTCATCTGAATTCCATTGCCTCTTTATTTGATGACTTACAGAAATAGATATTTTATTATGATCTACTGTATTCTCGTCATAAGGCATTAAATTTGCTACATCAGGTGAACACAAAACTTTTGAAGCTGATACACCATTATTAGCTAAAGCACTGTAGCTTTTTTTTTCTCTAGCAACAATCACATCAAAGATATTGTTGCATACATAGTAAGCCAATTTTTTATTATAAGGTGTATTCATAGGCCCATAGCTTGCTGAATTTTTTATTACTCTCTTACCACATATTTTTTTTGCAAACCAAGATATAAAAAATACATTTGTAGCTCTTTGGATATACCTCCATTTAGGTATATGTTCTTGTACTAAATTATCACAAAAACATATACCTAATAAGTCTATTACAACATCTGCTTTTTTTAAATTTTGCCATATTTCTTTTATACCAATAACACCTTTTCCACCTAAGATACAGTTAAAAAGAGACCTTTTTCCTGGTAATGCATGATTAATGGTATTAATAGGAAAATAGCTATTTTTCATATTTGATTTTTTTCTAGCTTCTAAATTAACAATATTTAATTCTTCTTTAATAACTATTTTTAACAACTCATTGATTCCTAAAAGTATAGATGGTCCACCAAAATTGTAATCCTTATATACATTGCATGTTATTATTTGTTTCATGAAATCTTTCCTCACATAATAATTCTATAATAGACTTATATAATTCCTTATACGGATAAACTGACATATCATCAAATGATGTATTATGAAATAATACCGTAAGTTCTCCATTTTCTTGACATATACGTTTAAACTGCCTATCAAAAAAACTTATAATTTCCTCTGTACTCATTCCCATAT
>CAKSGI010000538.1 GCA_934454005.1 uncultured Eubacteriales bacterium
CTTCTACATTGTTTTTATCTACCAACGCATATAATAAATCCCATTTTTTAACTTTCTCTATCATATTTGTTTTATTAACAAAAAAATCAAATAGTACTTTTGAGCAAAACCTTGATTTGAATATACTAGGCCATTCATAGAAAAATGATTTAGAAAACTTTATTTGCTCTACATCCATGCATGCGAAAAATCTACTAAGCATCTTTAATACTACTTCGTCATCCGATACCTTTATTGTATAATCAAATACCCACTTAATCATTTGTTCATCTGCATATAAAACTGAATTACGTCCATGCTTCCATGATAATATATCTGCTTTGTACTTAGGAATCTTATTTATTCCTAAGTCATCAAGTGTATTCAATATTGCATTATCATTGTATAAAATAGCATAATATAGAAGTTCATTCATGTTCCCTTCTTTTCGATTGAATAAGATTCTTAAAACCTGTTGTCTTTCAGAATCCGGGATAATCTCTAAATCATATCCACGCACTTTATAAGCAGGAAACAAAAAGTATTCAAAATTGATTTTCTCATCATAAGAATTACTTCTTTTAATTCTACAATCATATTTGCGTTTAAATGCAGGTGTTAGTATAAAAGAAAGCGATGCTCCACCATCCAAAAGTGCTTCAACCATTTGTGGTCCGACAAATCTACACGCTAATCCTATTGCCCTAGCTGTAAATTCAATAGGTGCTTCCTCTTTTAATATTCTTTTAACTTCATCAATATCCTTTTTGAGAACTGCTTGCTCCAACAATTCTACTTTTTTTAAATTACTGAGTTTCGCCATACATATTTTTCCTTTCTAACCTAATTTTTTAATTTTTTATTTTCTTTTTCTGAATCAAATACACTTTCTTTTTAAATTATACACAAAGTGTTGTCCCATAAATAGGACTTATAAAAATTTTCTTAAAGTTTTTTCAACTTTTTTTAATAAAATTTTGCGATTTTTAAGTCACTCTTTTACCAACAACTTCCCTTTTTATGTTCTAAACCTTATACTTTACAAAGAGCCTTAAATTGCGCCTTTTTCCCCACAAAAAAATATGCTATCTATCATATTGATAGGTAACATATTTTTTCACTTTTATCAAATTATTATCTTATATTCTCTGTTATTTTATCTCTGGTAAATCTGATACTATATCTGACACTTCATCTCTGTATGATGTGATTTCCTGGACAATTGTGTTAATATCCTTAACTTTGTCAGCTGCGTTCTGTGCATCATAAGAATAAGAGTTTTCATTTGAAATATCTTCCACGCCACTTTGAAGGTCTTCCAAATCACTTATGTAGTCAGAGACTTCGTATTCATTTTCGTTATATTCCTTTGCTGTGTTAATTGCTGTTCCCAAGCTTGAACTTGCAAGGGATAAGTAAAAAGAAACACTATATACACTATCAGATGCATCTTGTATGTAATCAAAGGCTGTACTCAAATCTGATGCTGTAGCTTCGATGCAACTGTATACTTCATTATATTTTTCGTAATCTTTTAATTTTATTACACCTTTAATATAATCTTGTATGTTTGTATCATCTTTTGAAGAAATACCCATCGAATCACATATATTTTTGTAATTAATATACTTTTCTATATCGTCCTCGTTTACAATAGTGCTTGTGTCTTTGTTGGAATATTGATTGTCAGTAACATTGTCAACAAATTCTTTTACCATTTTATCTCTAAACAACAGCTTACCTACAGAACCAATATTTTTATATGAATCTGCCACTTTATCGTATTGTGCATTATCAATCTGACTTATGACTTTGTTTGCTTTGCCTTCTTCGATTTTGAATAATGCAAAGGTTGCTATTGCCAGAACCAATAT
>CAKSGI010000539.1 GCA_934454005.1 uncultured Eubacteriales bacterium
CATGTACTATGCACATGCATATCAATAATTCCTGGTGATAAATATTTTCCTTCACCGTCTACCACCTGATCCGCAGAACTCTTAATATCTCTTCCCATTTTCTCTATTCTTTCATTTTTGATCCAAACATCCACATCAGAAAGTATCTGCTGATTTCGAACATCAACTACATTCACATGTTTAAATAATAAAGTACTCATTAATCCTTCACCTCCATTTTTATTCATTTTTTATAATACCTGTTTTATACATGAATCTGGCAATAATAATTGTAAACGCTATTCCTCCTAACAATACCCACTGAAGATCAATTTTTAATACTAATATTCCAAATAAGCAAAGAACGACTGAAACAACTGAAACCTTGAATTCTTTTAAAAGCCATAGTCCAGCTAAAGCACCAAATATTGCAGGAACGACATTACTAAATGCCGGAGCTAGAACTGAAGAATTTAACAATGGGGTCAATGGCTGCATCAAAACGATTCCCAATGCAATAATTACCGTTGTCGTGATACTGGATACTGCCACTGCCACAACTGATACAGCATTTGCTTTTTCACTTCCAGCTTCTATACCAGCTATACTCATTGCTGACAACGCACAAGGAATTTTCTGATTCTGCAGGTTTCCGGTAATATAAGTCAAATAAAGGCTTCCTGGTCCTAAAATAGGTGGAAAAGCAATCATTTCACTTAAAACATATGAAGCCATCAAAATCCACATTGTTAAAACTCCTGGCCATATTATTTTAAAATCCGGCCATATTCCAGAACGTACTGAAGCAAAAAACGGAAATGCGCAGATTGCAATCAACATTGCCCATCCATATAATCTTCCATCATGATGCATTTTCTTTTCAAAATCAGTCATTAGACTTCACTCCTTTCCTAATTATGCTAAGAGCGGTGTTATAATCATTGATAATACTAATCCAAATAAAATTGTTAACGGAAAAGCATAATCTTTCAACCATTTTAGTGCTGGATTTTTCGCTGCCAAATTACATACATATGAAAACAGAAAACATCCAATAATAACCAGACTCGGAACAATTCCTTTCTTTCCACTATTAATTGCAAATGCAGCAATTACTGTAACTAATGCACAAAGACTGAAAATACCAATCCAACGGCTATCCTTTTTTCGGAAAACATCATAGGTTTTACAAACTGGTTTTAAAACCACTAAGACAATTGGCAATGCAACTGAACATCCTAATGTCATCGACCATGCAGCATTAATCCATGCCTCGATCGTCATTGTCGTCGATGTAAACTCAACTCCCATTGCTTCTGCTGCCATTGTTGCTGAAATTAATTCATTATTTGCTGAGCCTATAACAGAAGTCCTAAGCCACGGCAATGCTACACCAAGAACTGGAACCATTACGATTACGCTAAGCACAATCGGGATAGATGGAACCAAACTGATTCCAATGCAATTAATAACAATTTTTTTTAGCTCTTCCTTGCTTACTCCCAACCTTTCTGCTTCTTTCCAACCATTTTTCAAAAAAATGATACAGACAATGGTAACTAAAACCAAAACAACGGCAACAAAGATTGTAAAACTAGCATTGTTTACAAATTTCTGATAATCCATTCCCATTCCTCCTTGCTGTAAATATTTTCTTGTTGCAATTATTTTATAAAACCTTGTATTATTTTTCATTGTGCTCAGTGTACAAATCTATAATCGCATTTTTGTCTGTATGTTTAATGTATTTGTCGTTTTTAACAAGATTTTCAGTCTTTTCCGGCATCATATGACTAAAATAAGGCGAGAGGTGCTTCTCGTCACTGCACTTCTCGCCTCATTTATAATTGTATATTCAAAAACACCTTAAGCA
>CAKSGI010000540.1 GCA_934454005.1 uncultured Eubacteriales bacterium
AGGTAAAACAAAGTATCCACATTTTTTTATAAAACCTATAAATTTAGAATCCCCCTCTTTTGTAGCCTCTTTTTCCTGATGAGTTTTTTCAAAATATGTATTATAATCTGATATCAACTCTTTCTTATACGCACTCTGTTCTTTGTTCATCCCCTGAGCTGACAGTCCCTGAATTACCTGAATATGATTTGCCAGGTCATGCCTGATATTTTTGATAATCATTTCTCTGCGATACATTTCTTCATATGTGTAGTATTCTGATTCTATGATATTTTCGTAATATGCATTGTCTTTTTCTATTTTCTTTTTCTTATATAAAATTGATATGGTAATCAAAGCACATACACAAAGTACCGTTATTTTGTAAGACTCCTTATGAATTTCCAATGGCATTTTACCAATACACATTCCAAATGCTATTGTTGCTTCAAATGCCGCTATGGACCATAATATTACTCTGCTTACGTTATAGGAGATTAGTTCAAATACACCTATTTTTATAATAAAATATAGTATTGTCATTGATACAATCAGGCTCCAGTAATCATTTGCCTGTAACATTGCATCCATTAAGGAACTATTTGCATTCCATTGTTTACTGGTAAATACAGACGATATATATTCCAATACATTCATCATTCCCCAATTAAGATAATAATAAAATATACTTTTAAGATATGTTTTTTCACCATTATCCGTCCATTTTGTACAAAGTAGGAACCTAATGAAATACGCTTCTAAAACACATATTAAAATTCCGATAGAATAATAATGTTTCTGTATTTGTATACTTAAAACATTAATAAGTATATAAATTATTCCTGATGTTAATCCTAACTTAACTTTGTTTTTTTCTTCATCACATATTAAATACAAAATAATCCCAACTACAAATGCATTTTTTATAACCATTAACTCCATATTTTCCCCCTAACTCATTACATGTCTCATAAAATTTTCTTTTACCGATTTATAATTGGAGCGACTTATGGGAACACAATCTCCTGTAGACAATACTATTTCTGTTTTGGAAATCTTCTGAATATAATTCATATTCACAACGTAACTCTTATGGCAACTAAAAAAATTATCCGTAAGTGAAGTTTTAAACTCTTTCATCGACATATAAATTTCGTATTTTCCATCAATAGTATGAATTACAACTTTTCTCTTATTACTTTCCACAAAACATATATTTTTACAATCTATATTGTATATATTTCCATTAGCTACAATCTTGATATGCTTTGAATGACACTTTTCAATAAAGTCCTGTGCCCTATTTAGTGCATCTTTTATCCTTTCATCGCCAAATGGTTTCGTCAACATATAGATAGGCTTAATTCTGAATATCTCTTGAGCAAATTCTGTATAACCGGTTATAAATATAATCGGAATATACGGATGTTCCTTTTGAATTTTACATGCCAAATCAATTCCATTTCCATCGTCTAATAAAATATCTAAAAATATTAAATCAGGTATATCTGTTTCTAACATATTTTCTAACATTTTTAATGTTCTCACTGTTTCAATTTCCCACTGTTTTGGTTGTAACTCTTGAATTTTATTTTCTAATTCTTTCAATATATTTTCTTCATCATCACATATTATTATCTTGTTCATAATATTGTTTCCCTCCGGCATTTTATCCCACAAAAAAAGTATGACCAAACATGTTATCGTTTTGCCATACTTTATACTCTTCATATACATTATATTATAGCATTTATTACAAAGCAATCATTTACATATCACTACATTATTTCTACCAGTTGTTACATTTACTATTTTTTCAGTGCTTCATAAATCTTTTTCACATCATAGTCTGGTGCAAACTTTTCTGCTAC
>CAKSGI010000541.1 GCA_934454005.1 uncultured Eubacteriales bacterium
CAGTTTTTTTTGAAATTCCAGTTAAAAATAAAGAGTCACCATCATATGATGTATAATTTTTTTGAATAAAATCTCTAACATTTATAGAATTGCACCATTCACCAGCAACAAATCCATTCCATTCTTCTTTCATATTACCACTCCTTTATCATGTCCTACTATAGACTATTATAGCATAAAATATAGATTTTTAAACGCTATATAAAGTTAATTGACACAAAAAAAGTACTTTACTTTAAGTACTTTATATTTTCATTTTTTTTAATAGCGTTGAAGCATTCGAGAAAGAACTAATTTGTTCTCCACAAACATCGCTTAAATGTTTTTGTAATTCTTCAAAATACAAAACAGGATCATCCAAGTTCTTACGATTGTTATATAAATCTGTTATATCTTTATTTAACCTTAAACTCTTCTTAATACTACCCACGGTAAAATATGAAATCAATACATCTGAAAATTTAAGCATATTAATTCTTTGTATACCAGTATCGCAATCATGGTCTAGATAATCCATAGTGTCCGCTATTTTAAAAGTCTTTCCATCATAGTAAATATTAACATCTGCCAAATCTGTTATTTCAATACCTAACGATGAAATCAACGTAATGTCACGTTTACACTTATTGCAAGCACTTATTAGTTGGTCAAATTTTGCTGAAGCCAACTTATATTCATTCAATTTGGGCATATTTATATATGGCATTACTAAACCTCTTAATTTTTGGTTGAATCTAAATATACCCTTTGCAAAAACAAAAGTACTATTATCAATGTTTGAATACCTAGTTATATAATCCTCAGTTGGTAGTAGTCTTTCATCGATTTCAAGACGTGGAAAAGTAAATGTATTATCATTTATAGCCACGCAATAATCTGGCCCCGATAAAACTTTTATAACTTTATCATAATATCTATAACAAACTCCCTCGCTGCCAATTCCTAAAAGTTCTAAATTTCTATCCAAAAATTCTTCCATATTGCCATCTGAATAAAAATTAATATCAAACTGCGCCATAATATATCACCCTTGAACTACAGATTATACTTAAATACTGCAGTTATGTCAAACATAGATTAATCTTTTTAAAGAAAAATCAACTATTATTTTATTAAACCATATAAAAAAATATTATATATAATTAAAATTTATATAATTGTTTTTTTGAAGTGAGATTTAATTTCATTTTACAAAAATGTATATACAAAATAATATTTTTCACAGTATAAAAAGCAGAGCATAATTAAAATCATTGATTAGAATAAGCAGAAAAATAGTGTTATTATAAAAAACAAGGAGGTGAAATCATCAACGCAATAGAAGAATTAAAATTGAAATTCAAAGCAATTCAAGAAAAAAATTGGATAAAGTCAATAAACAACAACAGTAGTGGTATCGGATTAACGTTTGAAAATCTCATTGAAAAAAATCAAGAAAATTTTGAGTTACCAGATTATAAAGGAATTGAAATCAAGACGCATACATCATCC
The DNA here is from genome assembly GCA_934454005.1 of uncultured Eubacteriales bacterium. The sequence goes on from CAKSGI010000541.1 coordinate 1,492, forward strand.
AGCAACGCATATATAACATTATTTAGTTCAAATCCAGATGGAGATTATCTTTTTGAAATACAACGTTTATATAATAATTATGGTTATCCAGATAGAATCAAAAAAGATATGTTGGCATTTGCGGGAAACATTAACGGAAAAACTGCAAAATTTGTTGGAATTAAATATAAATTCAAATTGCGAATATGCACAGATGAAGAAAAAATAAGATTAGAAATATATGATAAAAATAACAATTTCATAGAAGATGAAATATCATGGACATTCGATATATTATCAGAAAAATTATATAGAAAATTGAATACATTAGCTTTTATAACAGCAGATAAAAGAATTCAAAATCGTAACTATTATTAC
>CAKSGI010000542.1 GCA_934454005.1 uncultured Eubacteriales bacterium
ACCACGAAGATACAACCTTTTTTTACATTCTTCTATATTTTCTGGTCGAATATATATGCTCTTGCTTTCGCTATGATATAGCAAAAATTCTTTCAAATTCTTCTAATACAATTCGCATATGTATATATCCCCCGTCAAAAAATTTTCTTTAAAAAATGCATATTGATTATCATACACACAGTTTAATAAACATAACTTATTATCATTTTTCAATTGTTCAAATATCCGATTTTTAAGAAAAAACTTATCAACGCCATGAATCTCACCTTGTCTAGGGCCTCTATCTGTAACAGCAACCAAACATGATATATCTGCATTTTTCATGCATGCATACTTTCTTAGTGTGCTTTTTCCTGCTCCAGACGGACCTATCAGTATAATCATTTTAGATTTTTTCATATGAATCCCCCAAAAACATAGAAATATATTATCCAAAAAATAGGTACATAACAAGTTTTTTATTCTCTAAGGCTATACAGCCTATAAAATATAAGGATAGCTACAAACAATAATTTTTTATAAAGTTCAATATTAATTTTTTACTATTATACAATCGTGAACTAGTATTACAAACATTTACAATTTTTTCTGACAGAACACTTGGTAAAAACAAAAAACGATTTTTACTGTCTCAGAAATTACTGCTCCATATATTATATATGAACTATTATCCAATAATTTATCTTAACAATCTATGGTTGTCTATCAAATTTTTGTTTTAGTTGTAATAAATATCTTGACGGATAGTATCTTTTGCGACGAATTTCATTATATCGGTAATCCATTTCATTATAGTAATTTGAATGCATCAAAATACACACTCTTTTTGCACGACTTACACAAACAAAACAGATTCTATTTGATTCACTCAACGCTTCTGGATCATTATCAGTCCACCACCCTGGAAAATGTCGTTCTTCCATTCCCATCATTATAACAACTTCAAACTCCAGCCCTTTTGAACTATGTCGTGTTGATATTGTTATTTGGTTATCCGGCTTTCCTATCTTTGAAAACTTATTAGTATCATAATCGCTATATTTGTCTTCAGCAACTTCTTTCAACAAACTCTCAAGATTTTCCCACTCATCTGGCAAAATATCAGAATTTATAAGCAAATCTCTTACTCTCAGTTCAGATAAAATATATTTAATCCATTCATTTAATTTGTGTTTAATCTCAATACTTTCCTGTAAAACACACAGTAATTGATGTTTCATTTTTAATATATCGTTCTCACTCTTATACTTTGTATCTTGATGTTGTAAAATAAGAGTTTTCCAATATTCAAAAATATCATCAAAAGAAGCCTTTTCTTTATTGTTTATCCAAACCGAACACTCTTCTAACCATTTTACAAAATTAGTTCGTTCAAAATTATGCCTTGATATATAATATGGTATATTTTGTTCAATACACTTTAATTCTAATTCTTTGCAATTATCATTACTGGAAAGTAATACGGCGATTTCTTCCCAAGGTATCTCTTTTTCAATACATTCCGGAATAATCTTTTTCGCAAAAAAATCGAACTGATCCTCTAATCCATTTTCACAAGAGATAAATCTATATTCTGCTTCCTCGTCTTCTCTCGTCATTGCATGATAATGCCTTGGGAGATTTAATACAATCTCTGAGCCATCAATAATATCCTGATTACTTCTATAATTATTTTTCAACTCAACAGATATTGTATCCTCCCTGTCATATAACTCCATCAAATAATCTGGTATTGCTCCTGAAAAACCATAAATAGATTGATCCGGATCACCAACTGCAAATATTTTAATGTCTGTTTTCGTAAAAAGAGACATAACCATTTCATGTAAAGGCTTTCCTAAATCT
>CAKSGI010000543.1 GCA_934454005.1 uncultured Eubacteriales bacterium
CTGTTGAAATGAGTACTATTTTAGATCACCAGGGAATAGACATGTTGATACATTACAAAAATAAGGATATAAAAATACAAATAAAAAAAGAATCTAAAAGACCTGAAATTTCTAGAATGCACTCTGGAATTGATGATGATGCATCAGATATATTTAACATATGGTATGTTGTCCCTTCTCCACACGATTATGAAAACCCTTATTATACAATTAGGTCAAGAGCTGGGGAATTAAGAGATTGTAATAAACAATTTAAAAAATTTAATAAGGATGGTACACTAGACAGATTAGATAATGGATTTGTAATTTTTACCACTAAAGAATTTGATATGATTAAAGAAGAAATTGATAGAACTGGAGAATAGAAATGATTGACAAAAATTATATTTTTATTGGTGATAATTATAATGTAATGAGCTCTAAAGAATTTAACAAGTTTAAGAATTCAGTGGATTTAATATACATTGATCCACCATATAATACAGGTAATAAATTTTCATTTAATGATAATAACAATCAATGGTATGATGATATATTTTGTAGATTAGAGCTTGCTAAAGAGTGTTTAAATAATGAAGGTGTCATATATATCAGTATTGATGATAGTGAATTGGCGTCACTGTTAAATGCGTGCTATAATGTTTTTGGCAAGGATAACTTTGCTGGTATTTTTGTTTCAAAACAATCGTTACGCAGCAATTCAAAACAAATAAATGTAATTCATGAATATATAGTTTGTTTTTGTAAAAATAAAAAATTTGCACCAAATTTTTATATCAACAGAATCAATAATCCAACTGAAGCTGATGGCATAAATTATATAATAAAAAATGTAAAAAAAGAATTTGATTCTAATGGACAAAATGCAGCTAAAGATTTATTAAAGGATCTAATAAAGAAATATTGTATAAATAACAATGTTACATGGATAAAAAATTATAATAATGTAGATGACAAAGGAAATATTTATTTTGCAAAAGATTTATCTACACCAGGTAAACCAAGGACTGTGGATATCCCTTTAATAAATTTGCATTTAGCTCCTTTAAATACTCGTGGATGGTCAAGTGATTCAAAATTTATTAAACTTTATAATTCTAATAGATTATGTTTTAAAGCTAATCGTCCTTATGAAATTGAATACTTGAGTGAATCAGTTGATAACATTACTTCTATTTTAGATTTTTATTCAAGACATGGGACAAATGATTTAAAAAAATTAGGTTTAGCTGGATTATTTGATACACCTAAGCCAGTTGAAATGATGAAATTTCTGATTCGTTCAACTTTACATAAGAATGGAACTGTTTTAGATTTTTATGCTGGAAGTGGAACAACAGCACAGGCTGTTTATGAAGTTAACCAAGAAGATAGGAGCGAACATAAATACATTTTAATTCAGAGAAAAGAAAAATTGAATACTAATTCAGATGTTTACAAAAAAGCTCTTGAATTTGGTATTTCAAATCCATCTGTTGATGATTTGATGATTTTAAGAATAAACAAGTTCCTAGAATTAACTAAAATTACAGATGATTACAATTTAATTTACATAGGAGAATAATAATGAATACATTATTTAAAAAAGGTACTTTCAAGAAAATTGATAATAATTTTTTAATTGAGGGAACAGAAGTTCTTAGTCAAGTAACAAAAGTCCAAGAAAAATACAAGAAGGAAGATACTGATACTTTTATAAATGAATTAAGAGATTCTCTTGCTGGTTATTATTTGGGTTATGATTATGTTAATGTTGATAAACATGGGTTTGATTGTAAATTAAATGATGTTGATGATATTTTTTTAGAAGTTAAATCTGCTAGTTTTATTGCAAAATCTTGGGG
>CAKSGI010000544.1 GCA_934454005.1 uncultured Eubacteriales bacterium
ACCCATTCCATTAGAAGTTAAATTGGCACTCCCCAAAATACATCGACATCTGTCAAATACATACGTTTTTGCGTGTAAATCAAATCGAACATACATCTTCCAGCCGTTAGTTTTACAATACTCATATAACGAAAAATCAGTTGAACCGCTGATAATATCGCTTAATAAAAAACGTACTATCAGTTTCTTTTCCTTCAATGCGTTACATATATTTCTATCTATAAACTCAACGGCTGATATCTTGCAAAACGCAGAAATAATTTGCAATGTTTCTGTTGCGATTGAAACCTGTTCTGCGATTTTGTTTTTCGTTTCAGATGTAGTCAGTAAACTCATAAGTAAATACTCTCATTAGTTTCTTGGATTAAGTTGTTCGGTGATATAATTGTTTAATTTGTTATACCACATGGTGATAAGTTTATCATTTTGCTGGTCTTGATATGTATTTGTTCGTCTTACCGATTGGAAGAATGAGGCCAAAAACAACTCAAAAGTTGTTTTTGCATCAGATAAATTATATATCTTGCTTAAAAAAGCAGTGTAAAATTTATGGGATGTGTTTATAGTGATAATTGTTGTTTTTAAAACGGCTTTATAATCAAACGCCGGAGCTCTTTCACCTTTATCTGCATAATCAAAAACAACTTTATTATCAAAGAATTTAGAAGCTTGTTCGTTAGTTACATTTTCACAGCCAAGATTTTCTAATTCCTCTTTACCAATCTGAATTTTTTCATTCTCTGTAACATCTTCAAAAGGATTTTCTGTTGTGTCAACATCATCATCCTCAAAATCATCTTCAATTTCAACGGTGTTTATAATATTGGTAGATGAACTCGTCAAATCGTCAGCGGAACGTGTATTCTTTCTTGTTTCCTCGTTCCTTCTATACATTGCGCTAATAGTGTCATGGATAGTCGGGTATAATTGATTCCACATAGGTTGTACGGGCTCGTCGTAGTCAATATCATCTTCAGTTATTTTCTTTAGATCCACATATTGTTTGTTATTTGCTACACCAAAGGCTTCATCAAGTTCTGGTTCAAAAATAATTTCACATCCCCACCAACGGTGCTGTGGCTCATTAGTGTCCTTATAAAAATCAAATTTGCCAAAATCAATTTCTCTATTTGCTCTAATAATGGACACACCCTCAAGCTTGCTGGCATGTTTACCAAATTCATATCCGCCAGGGTTACCGTTAGGAAATGCAGTGTCATCATAGAAACAGTCTTTTACAACAGAAAACCTTGCTTTAACAACTGAATCCGATACTTCGCCGGATTTATTAACATATTTTACAGGGATGTCAACTTCTCCAGTACCTGCACCATCTACAGAATAAAGTTCAAATACTGGTTCTAAATCATTAGCATATCCGTATTTATATACTTTTTTTACATCATCACGCTTACACATGGCAAAGTTTTTTTCCATTAAGAAAAGCGGATCGTTAGGCAAAACATCAATAGCATTTTCTTGATTTTCATCACATATTATTTTAATAGAGCGGTTATCTTTATCAATAAAGTGCCTAAATTTTCTTCCCAATGCAAACTCAAGATGTTCAGTAAGAGGACCTCTTGTTCTAGGTATCACTCTATCACAATTTTTCCATACAACCAGTGTTCCAGATTGCGAAAAGTCATACGAATCAGTAAGTGTGGTGTAATTTATGTATTTTGAATATTTATCAGGCAATTCAGTTAATACAGGGTCGTCAATTTCTGTTTGAGTACCTTCTTTAACTTTATCAATATCAAGAAAAACTTTATAACAGTTTTTAATTCCATTTTGCCATGAATAAACCTCTACATTAGGACAAGCATACAATGAGGATTG
>CAKSGI010000545.1 GCA_934454005.1 uncultured Eubacteriales bacterium
GGCATAGCTCTGATTATACTTTGTATCCTTCGGATCAATCCCGAAGTGGGTCCATCCGCGCTTTCTGGATTCCTCTTCAAAGAAATGCGGATTCTTTCCTCTTTCATTAATGAAGTAATTGGCCAGTTTACAATATCGTTCTTCACCGGTCACATGATACAGACGCATCAGTCCAATCTCTACCTCCTGATGTCCCGGAATTCCGCTGACCTTCCCTTCTCCCTCTCCGAAACGACGGTCAATATGATCTGCCATCCGGCACATAACCTTTAGAAGCCGGTCTTTTCCGGTGACCTCATAGTAAGCCACTGCTGCCTCCATCATATGTCCTGCACAGTAAAGCTCATGGCATTCCTGTAAGTTCTGCCAGCGGTGCTCCGGCTCTTTGATGGTAAAGTATGTATTCAGATAACCATCCGGCTGCTGTGCCTTTTCAATAATTTCAATGACCTCATCGGCTCTCTTTTCAAGTTCCGGATCCGGTTTAACGGCCAGTGAATAGGCAACTCCCTCGAGCCATTTTGCCACATCACTGTCCTGAAAAACCATTCCATAGAACTCTCCCTTTTCCAGTCCTGCGGCAATCCGGAAATTTGCAACTGCATGGCTCTTTTCAATTCCCGGAATTTCATCATTTAATACTTTTTCCTGGTACGGAATTACCTCGTCTGCTACCAGGTTCTGTAATCCGGACCAGAAATCGTCCTTGATCCGGATCTGTCTGATATTCACCTGTCTGTTTTCTTTTTTGTCCATTTCTTCACCACTTTCCTGTTTTATCCTTTTACCGCGCCAAGTACAAGTCCCTTATTCATATATTTCTGTAAAAACGGATAGATAATGATCATCGGCAGAATGGAAATTACAATAATCGCACTTTTCAGCTGACGTTCGTCCACAGCTCCTGCTGATCCCATTGTCATTTTCACGGTTTGAAGAATATTCGTTTCCTGATTGCTGATCAGGTATTCACGTAGCACCATCTGAAGTCCCCATTTGGATGGTTCCTGCAGATAAAGAAGATTATCATACCATGCCTGCCAGTGTCCAACTGCAATCCAGAGAGCCTCTGTCACCAATACCGGTTTGGAAAGCGGAACAATGATTTTCCGGAAAATGGTAAAATAACCGGCTCCATCAATCAATGCAGATTCCTCCAGTTCGCCCGGAATCCCCATGATAAAATTCCGCATAATGAAAATATTATAGGCTGAGGTAAGCATGGGCAAAATAGTTACCCAGAAGCTGTTGCTCAGATGCAGCTGCTGTGTAATCAAAATATAAGTAGGAATCAATCCACCACTGAACAGCATGGTAAACATGATCAGCATGGTAACTGCCTTTCGGAACGGGATGTCCGATTTGGTGAGCGGATAAGCCATGAGTGCAGTAACAATAAGACTTAATACCGTTCCGACCACTGTACGGATAATCGTATTCAGATATCCAATCCACACATCCTTATAATGAAGCAGTACTTTATAGCTGGATAAGTCCACGCTCTTTGGATACCACTGCGCCTCTACGGCATACAGATATTCCTTTTTGGCAAACGAAAGAATGAACTGATTCCAGAATGGATAAATCGTAATAATAATGACAAAAATCATCAAAACCGTATTAACAGCCGGGAAAATATAGCTTGTTATTTTTTGTTTTTTCATGTCACCGCCTCCTTACCAAAGTGTATAATCTTTGCCGTTTATTTTCTTTGCAGTAAAATTAGTAAGAAGTATTAAAATAAGCGCGACAACAGATTTAAACAAACCAACTGCGGTAGAAAGAGAATAATCTCTTTTCTGCACACCAAGCTCGTAAACGTAGGTATCTATGATG
>CAKSGI010000546.1 GCA_934454005.1 uncultured Eubacteriales bacterium
GCTTCAAAGGGCATAGAAGCCGCTGAAAAGTGGGCACGGGAAGAGGATAAAGAACATACCGAAGAAAAGAAAGAATTTGATTTTGAAGTTTGTAGTGTATGGAATGATCCTAAAAATATTTTTACCATTGTAAATGTATCTAAAGATAAAACTGAAAATAATGCATGGATTTTATTTTATTCAGCTAATTCATGGTATGTTAGAAAATCTTTACGTGGAACAGTTAACGTACATGTAACAATTAAAAATATCGGTAATAATAAAAACAAAGAATAATTTTTTAATGAGCGATAAGTTTTCTCCAATAGCATTAGATAATTTAATTAATGAAGTAGCTGGATCTGTTAATGATATTGATGAAGAATTATCTGAATACAATAATAATTCTCCGTCAATTACTGATCCAGCTATAAACAATCTTGTTGACCAAAAACAAGTAATGTCAGTTGATTTTAAAAGAACATACGCTCAACTTGAAAAACTTCTTGAAAATGGTAATAATGCTATGAGCATTCTTCAAGCTATTGATCCAGACGTATCTAGTCCAGATACTGTTCATGCTGTTACTGCTTTAATTTCTGCTCTTAAATCGGTTATTGTTGAATTTAACAAAATTCATTTGCTTAATATAAAATACAATCAAACGCTTTCATTAATGGAATTAAAGCATCAATATAAGCTAAAAGAAATTGAAATGAAAAAATCAATAAATGCAGATAACGCAGTAGAAGCGCAAGTCGTACCAGAATGGGATTCTGCAGAAATGCAAGAATTTATGGAATGGAAAAGAGAAAAAATGATGAAAAAACTTGAAGAAAATGAAAATCAATAAAGAATATTTAAAACAAAAATATTTAAAAGAAAATCAAATTGATTTAACAACTGTTAAAACCGATTTAAAAAAGATTAAAAAAATTATTAAATCAAATGTTTTTACATGTTATCCGAATAGATATCAGCTTTTTAAAAATAAAAAACTGGTAGACTTTATTTAACAGTTTGCACAATTAATTTTGATATTGTTATTTTAGGTTATAGTGATAAGAAAATCCTAAATGATCAAATGATAGAATTATTTCCAGAATATATTTTTTTTTTGAAAAGGGCACGGCTGGCGGATTTGATTTATTTCCAGGAAATAAATCAACAATTTATGGTTTTTCTGATGAAAGTAATATTGTTTTAGGACCAACTGTTGAAATATTGAAGTTTTGACCTTGAACAATTACGAAAAAATATATTTAAACATCATTAATGAAGAAGCTGGTATTAAAGTTTTAATTTGAGCCAGTTCTATATAAAGTTATTTGCATATGTGCATCTTCATTAAATTCGGATTTATTTCATACAATTAATCGAATTAATAAAAGAACAAATGGAAAATATACATTAGAAACAATTTTAACTGTAATTAAAAGATATATTTACACAGATTTAAATTTAGAAAAATTATTTAAAATAAAAATAGAAGAGTCTATTCATGTTCAATTCAATCAAAAGAATTTAACTTAATTAAAGTACAAGTGACATTTGAAAGAAACGATGCAAGAGATATTTTTTCTTCTGGAATTGAGAAATTCAAATATTTTTGTTTTATTAATACAGTTCTAGATAAAGAAATGCAAGAAAAAGAAACAGATGTTAAATTATATACTGAGACAAAAACTTATTTAATAGACTAAATAAGCTTAATAATGGTTAATTACATATAAAAAATATAATTTATAAATAAAGTTTAATTTAGTAAGCTTTATAAATTATAAAATTGATTTATTTTAAATAAAAAATCTATAAAGTTGACACTTAGATTTCTTAACTTTATTGTTAAGTTTTAAG
>CAKSGI010000547.1 GCA_934454005.1 uncultured Eubacteriales bacterium
GATGAACCCACTATGCCTAAATCAATGCTATAAAAAAATAAAAGAACTGAAATTCAGTTCTTTTATTTTGCTATTTTTTTACTATTAGTTTCTGAACAAAATATCCATTTAAAGTAGTAGTAATGTTTTCAAACATAGGATTGTCATCTACTAAATTTTTTGCTAAAACTAATCCATAGCCTCTATTTTTGCCTTTATTAGAATAACCTGCATTATAAATATTATCAACATTGATTTCACCATCATATGAGTTTGCTATTTCAAATACTATAGTTTTGTTTTCTACATAAATATTAATAGTAACTTCTTTAAGTTTAGAAGACAAAGCTGCTTCTTTAGCATTATCTAAAAATACACCTATTATCTTAGATAAATGATTATTTTCTTTAACAGTCAAATCCTTTAGTTTTGATTTTCCAACTTCTTTACTAACATCAAAGAATAGATTAATACCACTATCATTCATATTACTTATTTTATTATGCATAATTCCCTTTAAACCACCAAAAGGAATATATCTTAATAATCTAATCCATGAATTTGTTATATTATCTTTATTAACCATAATTTCATCGAGATATTCCAATAGCCTAGTATTATTTTTATGAACCATACTACGAATAATGATTAATTCATTTTTATTTTCGTGTTGACTAATACTATATCTTTCAACAAGTTTTTCAGTTTCTTTAGAATATTCAATATATTTTTCGTAATCATCTGCTATCTTAAGCTTGTCTATATGTTGTTTAATAATAAAGAAACCTAAAGCGACCAAACATAAAACTATAATAACATTTAGAATTAATGGATAATTAAAAATCCATTTATCATAATTCATTTTATAAAATAGCGACCCAATAGCAAGTAGTAAAACTATGAAAGTAAATATTAAAGTAAACTTATAATTTTCTTTAACTTTACTTATCTTTTGGGATAGTGTTTTTGAAAATATTGTAGAAGCTATAGCAGCAACTGTACTTATACAAAAGTTAGCAAAAATAGTTCCAATAAACATTTTAATGTCACTTATAACTCCTACTTCGCAAAGTATCATAATACCAGTTATAAAAAGTATTTCACTAATAATAATTATCAAATAAGAGACAAGAGCTGCTATTGCCGACTGTGAAAAGTTTTTCCTAAACAGCATTTTATAGGTAAACAGCATTGCCGTATACACAGTAATAATTTTAATTACGTTATCTAAAAACATATAATTAAATACTAAAAATACTATTAGTCCTAACATAACTAATATATTCTTACCAGAAAAATTTATTTTTTGATTAAAAATCTTGTGCCCACTAAAAATGAAATATGAACCCGTTATTATACTACATATCAAAAATTCAAAAACAACCTTAAATTCCATACCCTCACCTTATTTCAATAACCTTTCTAGAAATTCTTTTTTATAATTTCTAGATAGCAAAAGTGTTTCAATATTATTAGAAAAATAAATTACAGAATTTATTAAATCAACTTTTTCAACATTATATAAATTAATTATACAACTCTTATGTGTACGCATAAATCTAGGATCATGTAATTCCTTCAAAATATTATTCATAGTTTTCTTCACAAAATAAGTTTTACTTTTTGTGACCAAATTAATTCTACCATTTTGTGATTCTGCTTCAAAGTATAAAATATCATTATATGGAATACGATATAACTCTCCATCGTTTTTAAATACATATGATTTATATCTAGTTATATTTATATATGCATCGCTAAGGACAGACAATAAATTTTCCTCACAATTATCAAATTTAGATACAAAATTCAATATTAAACTTCTATTAGTAAATGTATTTTCTAACATTTCACGA
>CAKSGI010000548.1 GCA_934454005.1 uncultured Eubacteriales bacterium
GATCGAAGTTGTAAAAACAGGTCATTTGCTTAAAAAAGTTGATATATTTCAATCACTATCATCAAAAGGTAAAATATCTTCAACTGAACTAAGAGAACATAAAAAAATACATACTAAATTAAAAGGAATTGTAAGCTATATTAATCAAATTGTTCTCTTATTAGAACAATATAAAGAAGGAAATAAGTTTATTGCAACATTTGGAAATAAAGAAATTGAATTCAAATTGTTGCATGGTTCATCTTTATTTCAAAAATATGTAAGTAATTCTGCAAATTGCTTTTTACATATGTCAGCAACCATCTTGTCTAAAGAACAACATTGTAAAAGTCTTGGAATAGATCCAGATGATGCTGAATATATTTCATGTGAATCTAGATTTCCAATATATAATAGACCTATATTTTATGATCCCATTGGTTCAATGGCTTATAAAGATAAACGAAATACAATTCCTAAAATAGTTAAAAGAATCGATGAATTACTTACACAATATAAAAGTGAAAAAGGAATTATTCACTCTGTTAGTTATGAACTCACTGAAGCTATAATGGCAGGCATTAGCAATAAAAATGGATGGAGAATTCTTATTCCTAGACCAAATAACAAACACGAAGTATTAAATCATTTTTATAATTCTGACGAACCGTTAGTTCTTTTATCTCCCAGTTTAACTGAAGGTCTAGACTTAAAAGAAGATTTATCTCGTTTTTGCATTGTATGTAAAATGCCATACGCAAATACAAATGATCAATGGATAAAAGAGCGTCAGCAAGAAGATCAAACATGGTATGCAGCAAATACATGTACAATTCTAATGCAGATGACAGGCCGTGTTGTAAGAAGCGAAAAAGATATTGCTTCAACTTACATTCTTGATAACTGCTTTAACTTTTTAGTTGCTAAATATGGAAATCTATTTCCAAAATGGTGGCAAAATTCTGTTTTTTCTATTGAAGATGAAAAAGCAATAAAGGAAAAACAAATCAATGGATAATTTTGACGAAATTTATCTTACATTAATCTATGAAGCGCAATTCGATTCCGTTAAAATGAAACGTTATGACACATTTAAAGGAATTGAAATATATTTTAATGTTGATCATGTTATTTTAAGATTAAAAGAAAGATATTCCTATTCATTTGGAATGATAAGAAGATATGTTAAGACTTTTGTAAAACAAATTTTAATAGATGAAAAATTTATAAAATTTAAAGGTGATGATTTTCCATTTACTGTACATTTTACTTTAGCAGATTTGTGGATATCTGGTAGATTAAAGAAAAACTTCAACAAATGGCGAGTAGAAATCAATACATTACTTCCAAATAAAGATCAAACTACTGGAAAGAAAATAACACCAAAATTTTCTCAAAATGACTATAGAAAGGATATCAATTTATGACATATCAAGAATTTAAAAATAATTATTCATTTGATACGGGAAAAGGACATATAAACTTTTATAATAAAGCAAAAGATGAGTTATATAATTTTTTTGATATATTTTATCAAAATATGCCGTATATTTCTGTTGAAGAATTATTATCTAGCGAACAAATGAAAGAAAATATTCAAACACTATTAGATAATTTAAAAAATAATCGTGATATTTTTAGAAAAAATAGAATTTTATCATATGAAGATTTTAAAAAAAGAATTTCTTGTAATAATGAAGGTGATATAGATATTGATTTATATTCTGAAGAAGAACTATATAATTTATCAAAATGGTCTATTCAAGCTAGAGAAGAATTATTTAATGCTAGAAAAAAAAGTAATATTTTGACAGAAAATATAAACAGTGAAAATGATATGCTTACAA
>CAKSGI010000549.1 GCA_934454005.1 uncultured Eubacteriales bacterium
TTTTAGTAAAGTTGAAGAAGATTACAAAAAATTATTTGATAATAATTTATTTTTAGCCAATGGTCATCTAAACAATTATGATGAAAAAAAAATAAATTTACCTTTTTACATTGATTTAAGTGAAACTATTACTAAAAATATTTTTTTTAAAATGAAAATGAAAATGAAAGAAATACTAAATTGTTTTTATTTATTAAAAAATGTTAATAATTCAACTATTATCTTTCAAAGTTATTCTTTGTTTCCAATTTTATTAGTAATTTTTTTGAAAAAGAAAAAAAATAAGTACTTTTTGATTCAATATCAAAATAATTTAAAATATTTGTCTAATTTTTTTTATAAGTTTTGTTATAAAAAAATAGATGGTTTAATTGTTCCTAATAAAAAAGTTGGAGAAAGTTATAAAAATAAATATATCACAATATCCGATTATTTATATTTCAAGGATAATTATTATATAAAAAATATTAAAAAAGATATCGATATTTTAATGATTGGCATTATACGTTTTGGCAAAGATGTTGTTGGAGTTTCTAAATGGGCTTTGAAAAATAATTTTAAAGTTGTTGTTGCAGGATATTGTAGTGATGATAATATAAAAATGAATTTAGAAGAATTAACTAAGGAAGGTTTAGTATTTGATAATCGATATTTATCTTCTAAAGAGTATGACGAGTATATATCAAGAAGTATGTTTGTTTTTTTACCTTATAATGATCCATATTATGCAAAATCTTCAAGTGGTGTTATATTTGATGCACTTTATCGTAATGTTCCTGTTATTGGACTCGACATTGAACTATTTAAATTTATTTATGAGAATAAAATAGGATATTTATACAATAATTATGATGAATTAAATAAATTTTCAATATTAGATAAATCAAATTATATTCAAATTTTAAAAAATATTAGTCTATATTTATTAAAAAAAGAAAAAGATAATATTTTATTAAAAAATTTTATTTTGATGAAATAAGGAGTAGATTATTTTGAAAAAAATTATACAATTTTTAGGAATAATTATGATTTTGTTTACTGGAATTTTTCAACCTGAATTTATTTTATTTCTTACAACAATATTATTAATTTTAAATATGATTTTTGTAAAAAAAATTAAAATTCCTTTAGGATTTATTTTGTTTTTTTTCTTAGTATTTTTCCATTTGATTTTAAGTGGACTTTGTGGTTATACTGACTTTATTAAAGGTACTACTCAGATAATTTCAATAATTATTTTTTTAATAACTTATGTTAATATTTATGACAAAAATGATTATACATATATTATAGAAATATATGAGAAAGTCGTATTATTCATTTGCCTTTTAGGAATTCTTCAAGAAATAGCTTATTTTGCTGAAATTTCATGGATATATAGTTTTTTTGGATTAATAAATCCAAGTTACTCAAATTATGGTAATTTTACATTGTTAAGACTAACTTCTATTTATCTTGAACCAACTCAATTTATGCTTGTTACAATTGTTTGTTTTTATTTTTTATTAGATAAAATTTTTTTAAGAAAAAATAAATCAAGCTTTGATTTTCTTGTTTTTGTTTTATTAACAATATGTTATATCTTTACAGCTTCAATGAATACATATTTTGCAATGATACTTTCTATTTTTTTTATAGTTATACGAAAAAAAAATATTTTTTTAAAAATATTTACTTTATTATTAACTAGTTTAATTATTGTATTTTTTTTAAATATAGGTGTGATATCTCTTTAGTTAGAGAAGAAGTTGTATATAGTATAATGAAACTGAGCCATTTATAAGAAAATCCTTAATAGAAAACTGAGCCACTTATGATACAAT
>CAKSGI010000550.1 GCA_934454005.1 uncultured Eubacteriales bacterium
ATTTAATAAAGTCAATGCCAAATGGATATAAAACAAAACTAGGGGCAGTTCAACAAGGTGGAGTTGATTTATCGGGAGGAGAATGGCAAAAATTAGCTGTGGCTCGATTAATAAATTCAGCTTGCTTAATTAAAATATTAGATGAACCTACATCTGCAATGGATCCTATTTTTGAATATTCATTATATCAAGATTTTAATAAAATTATGAAAAATACAACAACCATATCAATATCTCACAGACTTGCATCGTGTAGAAATGTTGATTTAATATATGTATTGAAAGATGGTCAAATTGTAGAGTGCGGAAATCATAAATTGCTTATGGATAACAAGAACTTATATTATAAAATGTATTCTACTCAGAAAGAGATGTATAAATAGAAAGGAAGAAAATGAAAAACAAATATTTTTTTCGAACAATAAAACTTATATATAATAATGCACCATTTAGATTGGTAACATGTATTTTATTGCTTGTCTTAGTATCGTCCTTTCCAATGCTAAATTTAGTGGCAACTGAATATATGGTAGAGAGTTTTACTAATATATTTATATCTGTTAATGATTTTGTAGTTGCAGTGATATTTTTTATTTTAACATTAATATTAAATAATACTTCATCAATAATAAATTTATTAGGTTCATACATCTGGATATCTTCTGAAATAGCATTGCAAAAAGCACTTATTAATAAAGCAAGTAAGAAAAAACTGATATTTTATGAAACTCCAGAATTTTATGTTAGCTTGCAGAAAGCAAAGGAAGGCTATTATAGTTCAGTTAACACAGCAATGATGATGCTATCAGCAGTATTTATTTCCATTTTTTCTGTTGTTTTAATGGTAGGGTACTTAATGGAAATTGACTGGAAAATTACCATTGTCTTAGTATTTATTACTTTAATTAATAGTTTGAAATTTAAAACAGAAGCAAAAAATTTACAGATATTAAGAAACAAGCAGGCCAGCAAAAAAAAATATTGTGAAGAGCTTTCCTCGTATTTTTGGAATAAAGAGACACGAAGTTATGGAGCATCATTATATTATTTCAACAAATGGAAGGTATTAAATGAACAACTATTTAAGGATAAAATTATGGTAGAAAAGAAAAATAGATTTTTCTCTTTTTTCCTAGAGAGTATATCTTATATATGTTATGCATTTATCATGATATTGTTTATTTATAAGTTGTTATATATAAATAAAGTGCATAGTTCGTTAAGTAGCATAGTTGTCTTGTTTGTTGCTATGGAGAGTATTTTTACCAATACTAATAATGTAGTATTTCAATTTGGAAATTATTTTAAAAATACTTCTTTATCTGAAAATTTATTTGAATTTTTATCATCTGAAGATAACGTAGAGAAAGAAAGAAAGTTTACAGATGGTGTTGCTGTAAAAGTTAAAGATGTAAGTTTTAAATATCCATGCGCTAACAAAAATACAATAAATAATATTAATTTAACAATAAAATATGGAGAAAATATAGCTATTGTTGGTAAAAATGGTTCTGGTAAAACAACGCTTGTGAAATTGTTGTGTGGTTTGTTTGAACCATCAAGTGGAAATATTTATTATGGGAAAGAATTATTATTGAGTAATGTAGGGTATAAAAATATTGCATCTATGTTTCAAAATATAAATATTTATTATTATTCTCTTGTTGAAAATGTGTTCATAAGTGAGAGGGATAAAGAAAAAAATAGTAATAAGGCAGTAGAGGTTCTAATTAATGTAATGGGAGAGAAATGGATTGATAAATATCCTGATGGAGCAAATACAATGGTTGGAAGGAATTATGGAGGAATAGAGTTGTCAGG
>CAKSGI010000551.1 GCA_934454005.1 uncultured Eubacteriales bacterium
CTTATACAATAGATGATAAAAATGATACACCAGAAAATAATCTTACTTGTCCTTTAACCGAATTAAAACTTATTAAAAAAGTTGATAGAGATGTTTATCAAAAAGAAAAATCTGCATTAAATGTTTTAAATCCATATGTTGTATATTGGTGTATGATAAATCAATCTGATAGCAACAGTATTAATATAGATGATTTATTTAAAGGAAACAATTCAGTTTGTAAATTATTAAATTTAGATAAAATGTTATTAAATGAATATTTAGATATATTAAAAAAAGAAAATATTATAACAATAAATAGAACTGCTGGATTGAATATGGTTTATATTAATGAAAGATATTCTTTAGGGGATATATTTGAAAGATATTTTAAAGGAGAAAAATAAATTGAAATATACAGATTATATAGAAATAAATGAAACATTTCAGTATTCAATAAATTTACAATTTGATATTAATAATATAGAAAAAATAAAGCAATATATTCCAACTAATGATAGTTGCGAAATAATTGGATACTATTTGGATAGTATTTTAGGAAAATTTAATAAAGCGACAACTCTTATTGGACCATATGGAAAAGGAAAATCACATTTGTTATTAGTTTTATTAACTTTATTAAATGACTATAATGAAAAAGACGAAGCTGTTTTAAATGAGTTGTTAGAAAAAATAAAAAATATAAATGAAAGTGTATATGAAAAACTTCATAAAATAAGAACTTCTAAATTAAAATATATGCCTGTAATTATAAATAGTAATTATAATAATATGAATCAAGCATTTCTTTTAGCATTATCAGAGGCATTAGAAAGAGAAAATATAAATGACATTGTTGTAAATACATATTTTGAAATAGCATTAAATGTCATTGATAAGTGGGAAAAAGAAGGCTACGATGAAGCCATAGATAAATTTGAAGTTTGCTTAAAAAAATCAAATATTACATTAAAAGAATTAAAAACAAAGCTTAAGATGTATGATGAAGAAGGCTATAAGATATTTAAATCTGTATATAGTTGCATTATGCATGGGATAGAGTTTAATCCACTTGTAAATACTGATATAATAAAATACTTCAAAGATATAAATTACGCAATATGCCAAAAAGGATTTAATGGAATGCTAATAATATTTGATGAATTTAGCAAGTTCTTAGAATATGTTGGTAATGAAAATATGATGAGGGATCTAAAAATATTACAAGATTTCGCAGAATTATCTTCAAGGACAGGAAAAAAAGAACAAATTATTTTCTCATGTATAACACACAAAACAATAAATGAATATATAAAGAACCTAAAAGAAGATAAAGTTAATGCTTTTAAGACAGTAGAAGGAAGATTTAAAGAAATATATTTTAATAGGAGTATTGAACAAAATTATGAGATAATATCACAAACAATAAATAAAAAGAAGAATTTTAAAGTAATGATTGAAAAAGAGATTGAAGCAAAGAAACAATTTTATGCTGAAATAAAAGATGAATTTTCTTTTTGTAGAATTGATAATTGTGAAAAAATATTATTTAAAGGTTGTTATCCATTAAATCCTATTACAGTATATGCAGTTATAAATTTAAGTGAAAAAATAGCACAAAATGAAAGAACATTATTTACATTTTTAACTGATGATGATATGACGAGCTTTAAGTATTATATAAGAAATGATGAGGATAATAAACTATTTAATGTAGATAAAATTTATGATTATTTTAAAAATAATTTTAAGAAAGAAAATGATGATATTATAAAGCAAATTTGGATTAAAACTGAGAATGCTTTGAACAAAACAAAAGATGATATAGAAAGAAAAATTA
>CAKSGI010000552.1 GCA_934454005.1 uncultured Eubacteriales bacterium
ATCTAATTGTCTTTGTAATTCTCTTACTGACCAATTGGAATTAATACATTCTTTTTCATAAAAATTTCTTTTGTCTATATCAGTTATTATCATCAATTCTAAATAGTGAGACCAAGTAATTTTATTAGACAATTTTTCAAATTCAGGATATGCTTTATAAAACATTCTCATATATTTTAAATTTGAAACTGAATATCCTTTTCCTAAATATTTAGTTAATTAATTTGATAATCCTTTAAGAACTTCTTTACCATATTCTAATCTGTTATTATATTCATTTTCGTTTGATACAATTATTCTTCCAATATTCCAATATACATATATTACTGACTTATTAATTTCACTTGCTAAATTATTTTTAGCATTATTAACTAATTCAGTTATTTCATTTATCATTTTGTTATTGTTTTCTAACATTTTTATCAATCCTTTCTGAATTAGTCAGACGCGTCTGACCAATTTGTTTCTATAAATGTTTTAACATAAATTATTTAAAATTTATTACAATTCAAAGTCATTATTTCTATTTTTAGAATCTCTTTCTCTTGCATATTTATAATCATCATGTATTTCATACATTTCATTATTAGTTATAATACTATGACTATATAAATCATTTGCTACTTCATAATATTTTTCACGATCATATTTACTAAACATCTTATCACTAATTAATTTTAATAAATTTGTAAATTTATTTTTTAAAGATTGTAGTGTTGTCTTTAAAGAAAAGTTTTCTTCTTTTAAATCATCTATCTCATTATCTTTTTCTTTTATTATTTTTTCTAGTGTTTTGATTCTAGTATCTTTTGCATTATTATTTTCTTCAACTTTAATCTTTTCTCGATTTTCTTCTAGTTCTTCATCTACATCAACTAATGTAACAGATAATTCTTGAATATTTTGATAATCATTATTTGTTTTATCAACTTTATCAATATAATCAACTAATTTATTTTTATCTTCTTCTTTTAAAATATAATTTGTTTTAGATAAAGGAACATTTTTTAAATCTTTAACATTTATATCATCATTTCTTCCAGGACATTTCTTTTTGAGAATATTATTTAATCCATATTCCTTATTAAATTCTTCTATACACAAACTTCTCATTTCATCTTGTAATTTTATTAAAGATAATTTAGTAAATACAACTGACTTTCCAACTTGTTTAGACATACCACTTACAATATTCAATTAATCTTTCTTCTTGTTCTCCCATAGAGAATCCTTCTCGTGCTTGATCTTCAGTTGATACACGAGTATAAATACCTGCTATTCTTATTTTTTCATCCACTTTTATTCCTCCTTCTAAATGCAAAAAGAGGAGACAAAAGCATTAGATATAACTAATACCATTGACTCCTCTTGGATAACATATTTATTTTTTTTGACAAAGACGATAAATCTTTAATTATGTATTTAAGCATAATGGATTTATGTTTCCCTAACACTTCGTTGATACCTACGCGTGTATTGGACTTTCACCAACTAGATATATGCAATGCACGGCACACCAAGAAAACTAACTATTTCTAGTTAGTAATCTATTACTCTCGAAACAAAGTGTTCGAGTTTCATATCAATCTGGTGTCCCAGGAGGGATTCGAACCCCCGACCGCTGCCTTAGAAGGGCATTGCTCTATCCAGCTGAGCTACTGAGACATGTGCTCCAAAGAACACATAAATTATACAACAATTAGAAAATTTATTCAATAGTTTTTAACACACTTTTTACAATTTCTTCATTTTCTACCAGAATATTTACCTCTTTTACATCATAATTATCCCTTACAGATAATCCAATAGTATAAATA
>CAKSGI010000553.1 GCA_934454005.1 uncultured Eubacteriales bacterium
GTCCAAAACAGGTTCAGAGGTATATTAAGATAACTGATCTGATACCTGAAATGCTAGAAAAAGTAGATGATGGAAGCATGGGATTTACCCCGGCAGTGCAGCTATCTTATTTAAAAGCAAATGAACAGAAGCAAATGCTTGATGCAATGGAGTTTGCTCAATGTACACCTTCATTATCGCAGGCACTTAGGATAAAAAAGTTAAGTGCTGATCGCATAATGGGAGAAGCAGTTATTACTCAGGAGAAGCGGTGTTATACCGTAAGGGAATTACAGGAAATATTGGGAATTAGCAGGCCTACAGTATATGAACTGTTAAAGAAGAATGAATTCCGATGGATCCAGATTGGAACAAAGTACCGTATTTCTAAGAAGAGCTTTGATGAATGGCTGGATCAGAAATGTGAGAATATGTAATTTACCTTCTAAATGATATGGGGACTGGCATGTTATATTAAGCACGGAAGGAGGTACGGCAGTGAAGGGATATTTTGGGATATGACCAGGGATGAAGAACTCAGATTATTACATAAAAGGCTTGATTATTATACGATGGAAGCTGATGATGACAAGTTTGATGCTGAGGAAGTGATAAAATTATTGAAACGATTGAATGAACTGGAGCCTCAGACAGATATAAAACTGGAGGCAGAAGAGGCATTAAGAGATTTCTGGGAATATGTTGAAGGATGGGAATGGGAGGAGCAGATTATATCTGGGAATGATCATAAGAATGGAAATCTATGATTTACAGATAGTGTGTGGTAAAATAAGTAATTAAGTTGATCAATTTCTTTAGGCTGAGGTTCAATTCAAACATAATTGGAAAGAAGATATGAAAGATAAACATAGCGAGGGAGTGAATTATAATGAAGCATGGAAAAGGAATTATTATTACAACAGTAATCATTATTGTAATTTGTATCGTAGCGGTTCCATTGGGAGTTAATTATGCATTTCGACAGGAGGCACCGGTAGATATATTAGCGGTTCGATGGGATGCATCGGATGCTCTTAACTATATTGCAACATCGTTAGCATTTATAGGAACATTTTTCTTAGGTTTGGTTGCATGGAAACAAAACAATGATTTGCAAAAAATCGAGACAAATACATTTATTGCAAATAACTCCTGTGAAGTCTTCTTGGATAGTATTAGACTAAAAAATCTTAATCAGATTGCGTGTAATCTTGATACTGAACATGAAGAATCTATTGTGGCAGAGGAAGGAATACAAGGGTGTAATTATGGTAGTCTTCAAATTGAAATGTCCTTCAAACGTAAGTCTGGATATTCTACGCAGGTTCGCGTCAATGATATGGTGATATTTGTTTGTGATGAGACAACTACAATTGATATATGGACAAAACGATATGATGATACATTTAACAAAATTGCAATTACAGAAGACCATAATCGGTTCAATGTTACAGTACTGCTAAAGCCTGAAACTAAAAAGAAAATAATTGATCACTTAAATGATAATTGTAAAATAATGATGGATATAAATATAGAACTTGTTTCTGCAAGCTATGTTTCTACAAAATTGAAATGCCGTGGTGAATTTATAAAATCAAATACAGACAATCTTGAAAATAATTTTGAATTGTCTGGTAAAGATTCAATGTGTTTCTGGGGTGGAAACATTATATATTCTGAAAAAGATGTGACTGTGCGAATGAAAAGTTAAATTTACTCAGTTCCAGATTTTGAAACAAAAAAGGGATTTTAGGAAAAAGTGATGGAAATAAAAAGAAGAGAGCCATATTGTAAGAATTGTGTGATGCATTATGAGGATTTGAAAGAGTTCTTTATAC
>CAKSGI010000554.1 GCA_934454005.1 uncultured Eubacteriales bacterium
CAGAAATAAAGACGCAACAGATTCTGCTTTACTTGCCTCTCTGGACGATACGAAAGAATTTTCATATTCCGATTCAAGCAAGCAGATTACCTATCAGGTAACGGTTTCCGGAATAACCAAAACTATAACTCTTGAGCAGACAGAATAATAAAACGGAGCATAAACCTATTCATAATAAGCATCTGAGGTGATTAAAATACTAATCGGTTTATTAATATCAATTACACCGTTCAATCCCTTGAATTTTGGATTCTTTGGGCGTGGGTAATTGTATTCATCAGATATGTTGTACCCTACACGATCAATCAGATCCTCAACATCTCGTCCTGTATAATTTTCACATATTGATTTGCCGTCAACATCGGTAAATGTTACTTTTGCTATTAACACAGTATCACCTCCAAGGAGCGTCGCATGGAATACGTAAACTATTTAAAACACAATTTTGATATAAGTATTATACCCTCACCCCATCAAGATTACAACTTTCTTCATAAGATTAATGCTTTATATTTTGCTGCCGGAAGATATCTCAATACATGCATAAGGCAGTATAACAGGATTGAAGATTGGGTTCAACAGCAAAAAGATAGGGGAAGCCGAACTGTACACTTGGAAGAAGAAATTGACTTTAATTTAATATTTTCAGATATTCACTATCTTCTTATTGCATTAGATAAATGCTACAAATTAGAGGGCGAACTTTATGAATTACTATGGGACAAACAAAAGAAAGATATTTTTCTTGATTTAGAAACCGTAGACGATATACGGTTAATGCGTAACACTCTTGAGCATATGGAAGAAAACTTATTAAAGTATAATAAAAATGATGATTTTCCTTTGCCTGATGAATATAAGAAAAATGGCTGGTCTTGGCTTGAATACCAAATGGCTACAATATCAAATGGGGAATTCCAATTAAAAGACAAGACGTTGGTATTTTCAGAAACAATGTTTGATTCAGCTATAATTGCTCTCACCGAAATTGAGCAAAAATTTATAGATAAAATGTCACATTTCAATCGAGAATAGATTGTATAAAAACCTTATATATTATTAGTTAAGAAAGGACGTGATCACATGCCATTACCAAAACCAAACACTTACACAGTTGAGGATATCTATCTTCTCCCAGAGGGACAGCGTGCAGAGCTGATCGATGGTCAGATCTACAATATGGCTCCACCGAGTCCATTGCATCAGAAACTTGTTGCATTATTTACTACCGCTCTTCAAAATTATATCAAATCAAAGGGCGGTTCCTGTGAGGTTTATCCTGCTCCATTTGCTGTTTTTCTTAATCAGGATAGTTATAATTATGTTGAACCAGATATCTCTGTAATTTGTGATCCAAGTAAAATGAATGACAAAGGATGCAATGGTGCTCCTGATTTCATCATTGAGATTGTATCGCCAAGCAGCCAGCGCATGGATTACCTTACAAAATTATTTAAGTACCGTACAGCCGGTGTCCGCGAATACTGGATTGTCAATCCAATGACACGGATCGTCCAAGTCTACTGTTTTGGTGAGCCAGAAGATTCTACGCAATATTCTTTTGATGAAGAAATCAGTGTTGGAATCTACAGCGATTTAAAGATCCGTATTGCCGATCTGCTGAAATAAATAAAAAACCGCTCCTGCGCCAACAGGAACGGCTCAAGACTAATGCCCCGAAGGATACACCAGTACGTTCAAAATATAGTGTATCATCTTCGGGCAGCCACCGCAAGCAGAACTCATGTTCTTCTGCTGGCTGTTATTTTTATACTCATTTTTACGTACATTGAAGAGAAAGGTGATATAATATGC
>CAKSGI010000555.1 GCA_934454005.1 uncultured Eubacteriales bacterium
GATTACTTTCATTTTACTCTCCTTCTTAAACAATAAGCCATGCCAAAATCCAAAGAATAATGGCAACTACAATACAATCTCTAAATATTTTTTTCAATTCAGCAATATTACCTTCTTTGACTACTGCTGCAAAAGCAGTTACGGCCACGACAATCACTGCCAATACAATAAACGCAATCGATGACCAATGCATCATTTTCGCAATTTTTAAGACTAATTCAGCGGATGTCATTTTAGCTTTTCCTCCATAAGCAAGTATTTGAGTCATTAACCAAGAAGCAACAACCCACAGACTATTTATAATTAGCGTCCCATAAATATATTTACGAAATATCCGTAGCCGTGAAATCGTAATTCTTTTTAATCCTATTCCCACTACAGCTATCGATATGTAAATAGAGGATATCGTACTCAATAAAAGAGGGACTATCACAAATAAGTTTTGTATAACAGTAACCATTTAGCCTCCACTATATAAATGATTGAATCCACTTTATTCCATCATTTATACGTTTCCCCAACTTGCTAAATTTCTCCAGGAAAGTAGTAGCTGTTATCTTTTGGACTACTATTGTATATAGAGACACAATACTTGCAATTCCAACACCTATCTTTTCCCACAGAATCGTTCCTTTAGAAATCAACATATTCGTAGGATTATTCAAAGAATGTAGCTTCTCAAACATTTCCCCAGACGATATATTGAGTGTCGAGATTTTTATATTGAACACTGAACCCCTTTGCAAAACTTTCTCCCAAATGTTGTTTAAAAACCTCACTATTTCTATCTGAGTTATGGACAACCAACTCGTAAAATCTCTGTTATAATAGAAACATACTGCCATACTCATAAACATAATTATAAGCAGACATATTAAAATATAAGTCCATACTCTATTTATTAAATTAGGAGCTAAAACCTTTCTGAAAACAGATTTGCTTGATGTTTTATCTGAATCGACAACTTTAAAACCTTTCTTCTGCGGGCGCACAACATCATCTGGATGATACGAGAAATCTATGAACTCTCTTTCAAACGATGATGTACATAAGGAATGATTACAAACCTTGCACTTGCTCCCATCGAAATGCCATACTTCATCTAATTGAACAGTACGACACTTCTTACATACAACTACCTTGTCTCCAACAGAGAATTCTCCTCCAGTAAGAGGATCTCTACGATGCATTGAAAGGAACCATGTGTCTTGGCTTGATATTTTGTATGCCATGAATCAGTCCCTCCTAATGTTTATTATTTGCTAGTATTCTTATTAAAATAGTTCGGCATAACAGTTTTAATATCATCAGACAATTCAAAATAACAGTATTCTTCAGTTGCTGAATTCATTGTTGCGATTACGTGAAAGGCAGGGATGCCCAAATTCTCCAATGTCATATCCAGTATATAATCTGGGGTTTCAGCTAACGAAAATCTATAAATAGAGCTAGATGCGATATCAACATAAAAGTTTTCTTCAAACAATCCGCTTTTTCTGCAATCTTCACAATAAAAGTCATTTGAAAAAATCTTATACATTGGTTGATTGATAACTCTCTCACATCCACAATTCGGACATTTCACTTTGGTGATAAAGTTTCCGAGTTTTTCATCTTCCATTGTTAATACATCAAAGCCTAAGGCTGTGGTATATTGAAGAAATTCTCTTAATGTTGTTTTATAAGAATACGCGATTTCCATTACCGACTGTCTAGCATCCAACATATGGCACATGCAATTCGGATCAATTGGCATATTAAACTTATTGAACATATTGGCTGTTCCTTGAAAATGCAGTTCAACCCCAAATTG
>CAKSGI010000556.1 GCA_934454005.1 uncultured Eubacteriales bacterium
ATATAAAGTTGCATCTTCTGAATGTGCTTTGTTAGATATAAATTCAATTTTTAAGTTATTATCTATATCACAAGTTTCAGTTGGTTCTGATAATTTAATTATTGTCCTGTCAAATTTGCTTGGTTCAGTATTTTCATTACCATTATTTTGTTGCAGGTTGTTGTCATTTAAATTATTATCATTAGTTGAATTGAAATTTAATGTTATTATTGTTGTAATAAGAGACAATATAAAAATGCCACCTATTATATATAAGCTTAGTTGTAGCCCAGAAATTTTTTTGTTTTCTAATTGATTCGTTTTCTCCCTACCTTTCATATAATATTGTACCATGAAATTGAATGTTTTTATTAAAATTTCATTAATTTATCAAATTTTTATCAAAAAATGTAAAAATGTAGTATAATTGTATTAGTTGTAGTTATTACTACCTATAAATTTATGCCTAGTGGTTGTTATACTTCCACCAAAAGGGCACCATATAAAAATTACTAACCAATTGGGTTAGTTTTTTTATGATAAGTATTATTTCAATATTTTTTGAATATATATTGAGTATGAGAACAATAATACATGATTTAGAGGATACCTCTTTTTTAAATTTAAGAAGTGATGATGTTTTAATCAATTATGTAGATAATAGTTGTATAGGATGTTTTACTTGTTGGGTTAAAACTCCTTTTTCTTGTATTTATAAAGATAAGATAATTAATAATGGTTTGCAAATACTAAATAGTGACGAATTAATCATTATCAGTAAATGCATTAATGGTTGCTACAGTAGTAAAGTAAAAAGAATACTAGAAAGAAGCATTTCTTATGTTGAGCCATTTTTTACACTTAGAAACAATGAAATTCATCATCTAGAAAGAAAACCTAAAAAAATTGATTTTAAAATATATTTCTATAACAAGAATATAACGGATAAAGATAAAATTGTTTCTAAACATTTGGTTACAGCTAATAAGAAAAACTTAAATACCCTATGCCCTAACCTATACTTTTATAACTCATATAAGGAGATTAATTTATGATATTATACATAAATGGAAGTCCAAAACTAAAAAATAGTAATTCAGATTTTTTCTTAAATAAGATAAATAAAAAAACTAAGATCTTTTATGTATATAAAGATAAATTTAATAAAATTTTAAAAGATATTAAGAATACTGATACTATTGTATTTTCATTTCCATTATATGTTGATGCTCCAACCAACAAAATAATAGAATTACTTGAATATATTCAAGATAATAAAATAGATATTAAAAATAAGATGATCTACACCATTATTAACTGTGGTTTTTGGGAAGCAAAGCATAATAAAACAGCATCTTTAATCATGGAAGAATTTGCTATTAATAATAAAGCAAAATACATGGGGACTTTTAATATTGGTGCAGGTGAAATTATTGGAAAATGTGGTAAGAAGAAAATATATAAAATAATTTCTATACCATTTTTGTTTAAGATAAGGAGATTTAAAAGATGTATCTTTAATAAGAAAAAAATCAATTTAGAGACTACTATTAGACCTATGACTAAAAGATTATATATCTATTTGGCAAATTGTAGTTGGAAAAGTAAAATGATTAAAAACAGTTGTTATAAAAATAATTAATTACAGTTAGTTGTAAATCTTCTTTAAAAAAGTTAAAATGATATTATAAGATAATTGAAAAAGGAGATTTATATGAAGACAGTTGTAATTACAGGGAATGCTAGAGGATTTGGCTTTGCCATGACTGAATTATTTAGAAAAAGAGATTTTAATGTAGTTTTATGCGATGTTAATACCGAAGCTTTAAAAC
>CAKSGI010000557.1 GCA_934454005.1 uncultured Eubacteriales bacterium
TTAAGTATTTTAATTATAATTTTAGTTTGAGCAACTAAAATTATAAAAAATATATTATATATAATGGTAGAAAATTTTCTAAAAATATTTATAAAAATTAAAAATTTAAAATAAAATGTTGACATTATAAAAATACTATTGTATAATATAATTGTGGTTAGGAAATAACCAAAAAATTTTTTAAGTTAAAGTAAACTAATTGTTTACAAAGTTGAAAGGGGTATATTAAAAATGATAAAATTAACAAAATTTTTAATAAAAAATGGATGTGTAGTTACAAAACCATATGATAAGGAAAGTGAAAGTTTAACTTTTTCTTACAAAGGTATTGAATACACTATAGAGCCAGAATATAACGGAAGTTATACAAGAGTAGTTTCGTGGGCTGTTGTGAGTAAAAATGATGAATATTTAGACTTTGGTTATACACAAAAAGAATTAATAAAAATTATTGAAAATAGAATTCTTAATCCTATTGAAGAAATTGAGGAAATAACAGAAGTTGAAACAAAAGAGATTGAACAAGATAATAATATAATGGATTTAAATAAGTTAAATTTAAAAATTGGTGCTAAATATACAAATATAGCTTTAAACAACGACTTAATTAAAGGTGCTAAAAATAATAAAATTAAAACCGTAGATATGGTAAAATTTTTATTATCTCTAGATGATGTTAAAGCCAATAAAAACGTAGATATTAATAACTTAGCTTTAAAGGATCTTTTAATTGATAATAAGAGTATAGAAAAAGCGTATATAAAAAATTTTAAGACATTAACATTAGAGTTAAAAGAAAATTTTAGTACTTTGAGTGATTTAGATTATGCAAAAAGTATAATAAAAGAAGTTTATAACAATGGTTTAAACGATATTGTTGTTGTAAAGCATAATAAGTGTGAGTATGAATATAAATTAAATAAGAATAAACTAATATTAATAGATGAAACTGACAATAAGATAATTGAACCAATTATTAATATAACAAACAATAAAATAATAGCTTATATTGATAAAATAACTGAACCATTGCCATTTTAAATTTATGCATATATAGCATATAACAAACATATATTATAATATAAACAAAAGATAAAATTTTTTAAAATATCCATAAAATCATAGTTTTAAGATATTTAAAAAAATATAAAAATTTACAATAAAAGTATTGACATTATAAAAGTAATATTGTATAATATAATTGCAGTAAGGAACTACAAAATTTTTTGAATTAAAGTACATTGTAATTGTACAAATTGAAAGGGGTAAATTAAAATGGGATTAAACAAAATTAACACAATAGCACTTGCAAAGGAATTTATAAAAGAGGATAAATATATAAGGGAGATTTCTTATAATGATCTTAGTACAGAAGAATATAACAAAAAAATGGAATACTTAAACGAAATAAGAAAAGAATTGCACAATAGAGGGCTGAGCTATGCGGATATAAAAGAGATAGCAGAAGAGAGGTAAGGCACAAAAGAAAAAATATAAAAATTTAAAATAAAAGTTTTGACATTATAAAAGTAATATTGTATAATATAATTGTGGTTAGGAGCTACAAAAAATTTGAATTAAAGTAAACTAATGGTTTACAAGATTGAAAGGGGTAAAATAAAATGGAAAAATTATTAGAACTTTTAAACACTGCAAAAATGATAATTAAAGATAAAGGAATAACAGAAGAAACGGCATATTTACAAACAACAATTGAAATGGTGGACGCACATATTAAAGAATTTAAACATGATTTATCTCAAGATTTGAGCGTTACCCTTTATGGAGATTTAAGGCAATGTATACC
>CAKSGI010000558.1 GCA_934454005.1 uncultured Eubacteriales bacterium
ATTTACAGAAGTTTCCATATTTATCTCGTTTTTGAATTTTCCAATTTTGCCAGCCGGCATTAACTACTTTTGGTTTTTCAAAAGGAATAATTGCACCAAAATATCCATGTAAAAAGAAAAACTGTACGCATTTCTCATTTTCACGAGGGTGCGTATAGCTCACTAATGGCGGACTTTGTTTAACTTAAACTGAACACTTTTATTTTTGATTTTTACTATATACTGAGTATATAGTAATTTTAAAATAAAAATCTCATTAAGAGGATTTTTTGTAAAAATAAAAAATAAATCATTACTTATATTATATTTTGTTGAACATAATATTTTGGTTGATTTGATATAAAAATTATATATAATATCTTTATAGGAGTATTATATGACTAATGATGAATTATTAGATGAATTATTAAGTGGTGGCTTTTTTTCAGAATATTTACCAGACATATTTACAACTAATAAGCTTGAGAAAACTATTTTGGATCATGAGTTTGAATCTCATTTAACTAAACCATTTTCGTTTACAATGTGGAAAGGTAATAATGGAGATAGAAGATATATCTCTATACCTAATGTGTTCTCTTATTTAAATGTACTTAAATGGATAAAAAACAATGCCATTATTATGAATAAACTAATTAATATAAATTCATCAAATAATCATTCTTTATCAAAAATTGCTACTAAAGATAATAAATTAAGAAAATTTAATTTAGAGTATCCAAATGAAAAGTGTAAAAAAATATTTGAAAATAGTTTAAAGAATGATTATATAAGTAATTTGAAAATAAAAATGCAAAAAACAAATGGCTGTAATTGCATTTTACATTTAGATATTGCTAATTTTTTTGGGAGTATTTACACTCACTTTTTTGCTTCGATTTCTAAAGGTGTAGAATGGGCTCAGGAAGAATTTGAAAAAGGTAGAGAACATTGGTCAGAAGACTATAAAAATTACCGTAGTTTGGATAGAAGTATCAGATATATGAATAGAAATCGAACAAATGGTATTTTATGTGGTCCTCAATTGTCTTTTGTTATGGCTGAATTATTGCAAACACAAATTGATAAGGAATTAGAGATAAAATTAAATGGCATCTGCGATTTTACAAGATATGTAGATGATTATGATTTTTTTATTAGAAATAAAAAAGATATTGAGGTAATAAAACCAAAAATTAGTGATGTACTGAATAAATATGGGTTATCTTTAAATATTGATAAAACAAAAGTCGAAGAATTTCCTTTTTATGCTAATATAAACTTTGATAATATACATTGTACAAATGATGCTTTAGATGATTATTCTACATTTGCGAAAATAGAGCAAAACAATCAAAAGGGAGGATTATTTTATTATATAAATAAATTGATTTTGAGCAATTCTTATGACAACAAAATTGCATTACCTATTGTATTAAATATTATGAAAAATATACCAGAGGCAATGGTAAGTAGTTGTAACTATTTCTTAGAGAAAAAGTATAAAGACGAAAGTAAAGTAATTGAGAGTTTATATAAGCTACTTGAAGAATTTGTTGACAATAAATATGATTTAGAATCAATTTGGCTATGTTTTATAATATTAAAGATAGACAAAAATTATAAATTTGATGATGATTTTATTTTTAAATTGAATGATTTATCTAAATTAGTTGTTTATTCATTATCACAAAATAAAAGTAATAAGGAGAAAATTAAGAGTTTTAAAAGCGATAATTGGTTATATAATTACCAAATGTTTTACGATGACATAATAAGTGAAGACGAATTTAAAAGCAATCTAAACTTGAGTGATTCTATGTTTAT
>CAKSGI010000559.1 GCA_934454005.1 uncultured Eubacteriales bacterium
GTAATTGATTGTATTCAGTTACATATTTATCAACAGTATTTCTAGCAATACCTAAGGCCTTAGCTATTGCCCTTTTTTGATTCACCACTTCGAAATCTAACGATTATTTCATTTTTATTTATAATATTAATCATTCCTTTCATCTCCTTACTAATATTAGTAAGGAGATTGTATCATAAATGGCTCAGTTTCATTATACTATATACACCAGTCACTTCCTCAATAGTATAAAAAGAATATATGCCATCAGTTTAATTTATTTTAAAGAAAAACACTAAAAATAATTATATTTTCTTTTTTTCATTTTCCTTAGGTGGCCTACAATATTTTACCATTTCTTGTTCACAAGCACCATATTTCTTAAAATTGTTTCTAGCTGTTACTAACGATACTCTATTTGCTCCTCCATCATAATACGGATTCTTTTCTTGTACAATGTCATCTTTCCAAAAGCATACAGGACATATATCATAATTTCCTCTTTCTATTTCTATAAAAGTATAATAACCGCAGCAAGGACATCTTGATGAAGTAAAGCATTTCCTAATAAAAGCTTTAGCTTTTTTTCCTAAATAGAACTCAAATTCACCATCACTTAACAGCGTTTTAACTTTTCCTTCTTCTTCAATGTATGATGTTTTCATTTCATCAAATTCAAATTCATAACATCCAAAATCTTTTATTGTATGATTGATATCCAAAACAATTCTTATTCTACCTTTATGAAAAAAAATAATAACATCTTTATTAGTGAATGATTCATTCGAACATTTGTAGCATTTAGTCACAATAGACGGTCCATATAACTTATAATATTTTTTCAATGGACTTGTAATATCTTGAATGTTTTGCAATGTTAATTCACCTAAAGTTGAAGGAGGAATAAATTTACCTATTAACTTTATTGCTAAAGCGATTACCACAAAAGGAACAACTATTGTGGCTAAAATCATACCAATCATCATTAATGTTTCAAATATTTGGTTTTCAATACTTTTAAGTAAATATATTATAAGTAAGATAAACGAAACTACCAATATAACATATAATGTAATAATAAAACATATAAATATCTTATTTATCCTAACATTTCTTCTCGCTTCTTTATCAAGATTTTTAAAACTGAGCTTATTCTCTTTTTTAATAATACTATCATAAAACGGATATTTTATATATTTCATATTATTATCCTCCTCATCTTAACATCTATTCAATCGAATAATCAAATATTTTACAAAAGTTATACATGAACTTGCTTGTTCTGAAATCATCAGTATCATCATTATTTGGAGCAACGTATATTTCGTGTGCTATTAAATAATAGCGGTAATTATTAGTTAAAATTCTAAAACTTGAATACCATTCAGCGTAGTATCCGTTATGAACTCCATCATAATCTAAACTCCAAGTGAATTTTTGGGATACAACCGAATTCCAACATTAATTTTTCATCGCTTGTTTTATGTAAGCCCATATATGATCACCCCATTAATAGTATACAAAAAAATTTATAATTTTTGTAGGTACTCATCAAATATGCTTAAGATGAATCCTTTCTCAACGAGAGATACAAATACTCTTGATACTGTTCTTCTAGATATTCCCAGTTCAACAACTAAAGTATCATATGGAATACTAGGGTTCTTATTCATTTCGTTGGGTTAGGCTATTAAAAGTAAGGACTTAATGTGGGAAAAAGATGCCCTACCATAAGTCCTTTTTTTGATAGTTTTTATTTTGGATACAAAACCTTCTGTAGTACTGTTGGTTATTTTCTCGTTGATTTGATTGGTTACTGCAATTAT
>CAKSGI010000560.1 GCA_934454005.1 uncultured Eubacteriales bacterium
AATCCCATCTTTTCCGCCAAGATGAACCCAACTGAACCCGTAAAAAGGTTAAAGTTCGGGTTCATTTTTTTATGCTCAAAATACGGGTTCAAATCACAAGCGAATAGCAAACGGGATTTGAACCCACGCTATTATTTTTCTGTAAATTAAAATTACGTTCCAATTTCTTCCCTATGATTATAGTAATTAAAAAGCAAGCCACCGTTGATGTCGGTGGCTTCAGTGTTTTATGTTTTAATATAAGAATCAACTATATGTTGGTGATTATAATCTTTTTTGAATAATTAAATCCAAGGAGGAAGCCCAAGTGGATTTGTAAATAATTCTATTTCATCGTTGACTTTTTCAATAAACCAATCATTATAGTTCCACTGGGCACTTTCGAAATTTTCGCCAAAAGTCAAATTGCAATATTCTATAAAAAACTCCTTTAGCTCAGTCAACAATGTATTGATTAATGTTTCATCAAAATTGATATAGAATAATGCAAGCTCTCCTTGGGCGTACTTGCGATCCGCTTCAATCATTGCCTCCGGATAAGAGTTTTTTAATGCTTCATAAGTAGACAAGCTATTATGTTTTAAGAAGTTCCATATAGCATAAAGTTTATTATATGCATCAAATGATTTCAGAGATTTTACTTCTGCTTCTTTTATGCTTTTGAAATTATAGAATATGTTTCTCGAAAAGTTTTTCCCTCGCCAACCATTCTTTGTTAGAACATTTATTGTAACTGCTTCAATTTTAGATGCCATTTGATGAAAGAATTGAGCGTATAAACTAAGCCAAAGCTGTTGTCTTTTTCTATCTGCATTTATTTGAGCTTTTATATTTTCAATATTTGCAGTCATAGTTGCTTCAGCATGATCCATAATACCACAATTAAACAAATCCAAATCCACAGGACCTAATTCTTTTGGCTTGATTTCACTTATAGTTCGTTTGACCATAGGCAAAAAATCATCGTTCCATTCATTTCTTATTGAATTGATGCAATCAATAAATAAATTGCAAGAATATTCTTTCCAATGACGTTTACTCGGAACAAAATAATGAGTTTCCGTATTTTTAATCACTGCCAGTTGGTTTTCTGATAAATGGAAAAATTTATTAAATCGTACCGCGTCTACCTTAATCCTGCGCTCATTTTTATCCGACTTGATAAATACCCCGTAGTAACGAGTATCGTCACATTTGTTTTCCGATTCTAACTTCTCATATAAACGTAAATCGTTTGATTTCAACACATCCTTTCTCATTAGATTGCTCCGTTCAACTAATTAAGGCATCCTGAAATAAACACAGGATGCCTTGGCTAAATTGATTATTCAGCATTAGAAATAAGTACTAACCACCATCCAGATTAAAATCGCTTAATCGCCAGGCAGAAATTTGGCAATAACGTGTCCAAATTCTCTTATTTATTTTATTATAGCAAATTTGAAATAAAAAATCAATAGCAATGTAGGTATTTCTCATATTTTAATTGCCTTTCGTCTGTGGTTTGTATCACTTTGACAGCGAGAATATCAACTTCATCGCGAAAATAAGTACTTAAAAATCGAATATTTATGAAGAGTCAGGCTCGAATCAGAGTTTGGCTCTTTTTTTATTTCCACGATACTTTTTTTCGCTGCGGGTTTAACCTTTTCGTTGATATTCTCAATGGCAACAGAATTTACACTTTATCTGCATTTCGTCTTGTGATACTTCTCCAGTGCCGAAAGGCAAAATTAAATATGGAGGTATCTCTAAGATGAAAAAAGAAGTTTCTCAAAATGAATTCCGTAAGTATTATCTTTCGG
>CAKSGI010000561.1 GCA_934454005.1 uncultured Eubacteriales bacterium
TGTATAGATAGTGTTATTAATCAAACATATAATAACTTTGAGTTAATACTGGTAGATGATGGTTCAATAGATAATAGTTTATCTATATTAAAAGAATACGAGATCAAAGACAAAAGAATTAAAGTGTTTACACAGAAAAACTCTGGACCAGGTGTAGCAAGAAATCTAGGAATTGCAAAGGCAACTGGTGATTATATTGTTTTTGTTGATTCTGATGATTATATAGACGAAGAATATTTTGATTTGTTATCAAAAAAAGACGATGATGTAGTTTTTATTGATGTTAATCAAGTAAATGAAAAATTTGAGATGATTAGTGAAGAACATATTTCAATATATGCAAGCAAACCTAAAGATTATATTATTAGAAGCCAATTAACAGGTAAAATTCCCTGGGGTGGAGTTAGAAAAGCAGTAAAAAGAGTACTATTAGCTAATAATCATATTAAATATTCTAATTTGCAAATAGGCGAGGAAGCATTATATAGCTTTTTAGTATTATATTATGCAAAGAGTTTTTCTTTTATTAATAAAGCAGTATACTCATATGTGAATAGAACAAATAGTCAGTCCAAAAAAAATGACGAAGACCCATGGACTCCTGTTTACTTGAATCTTAAAGATAAAATAATAAATATTGGAGAATATAATACATTTTCTAATACATTGAATTCATTTCTAATCACATCACTCATGGTATCGTTATATAGAAAAGCCTTTTGTGTTAATTATAAAGAATATAAACAAAAAATTTGTGAAAACGAAAAAATTTTTAAAGAAAATTACGACTATAGAGTAAAATTAGATAAAAAGAGCATTAAGAAAAAAATTTATATATTGTACTGTCTCTTTAAACTAAGAT
This sequence comes from uncultured Eubacteriales bacterium, assembly GCA_934454005.1. Next base: position 863 of record CAKSGI010000561.1, read on the forward strand.
TAACTTTTTTGTTATATCTAATTTTTAGATTTAAAGGACACTATTAATCCTAGATGATATCATTTAATTGATAAAAATAAGAAAGTAGGTGAACTATATTTTTATGGATTTAGTAAGTATTGTAATACCAATATACAATATGAGTAATAGCATTGAAAAAACTGTTGAATCACTTTTGTGTCAAACATATAAAAATATAGAAATATTATTAATTGATGATGGGTCCAAAGACGAAAGTTATAAAATGTGTTTGGATTTGCAAAAAAAAGATAAAAGAATTAAAGCATTTCATCAAGAAAACAAAGGATCTGGGCCTGCAAGAAATCTAGGAATTGAAAAGGCAACTGGAAAATTTATTTATTTTCCTGATGCAGATGATTATATTGAAAAAGACGCAATTCAAAGATTGATTAATTATGAAAACAAAAATAATGTTGATTTAATTGTGTTCGGTTACAAAAACATTGATGTAAATGGCAAACTCTTATTTGAAAAAAAATATAATAATGAAATGTTTGATGGTGAATTTATTCGAAATGATTATTCAGAATACTATTCTTCGAATGGAAAATATACAATTCAAGGAGCTCCGTGGAATAAGTTTTTTGTTTTAGATGTTATAAAACGAAATAATATAGAATATCCTTCTTTAAGAAGACATCAAGACGAGGCGTTTATTGCAAAATATGTGGCATATATAAAATCCGTTTTGTTTGTAGATGATGTCTTATATACATATTACGTAAATGATTTAAGTAGGCAATGGGATAAATATCCAATTACTTATTTTGAAAATATTGGGCTTCTATTCGATGAAAGAAAAAAGAATTTATTAGTTTGGAACAAAAATGATTTAAAGACACACAATTTGGTATATTTAGAGTATATTTATGGAATTATTAAATCTTTAGAATTGTCATTTTCAAAGAAATATCAGTT
>CAKSGI010000562.1 GCA_934454005.1 uncultured Eubacteriales bacterium
GTTTTCATCAGCAAATGCTTTTAATTCAGCAACAGTTTTTTTTTCATAATCTCCCTGTGTGTTATTCAACTCACGCTTTGTGATAGTTTGAATGATATCAGCCTTGGTTTTGTCGTATTGTGATAAACGAATGCCCTTTTCTTTTGCATATGTTTTCAGCTGAGCAACCGTCATAGAATTATAGTTAAATGCCATATCCGTTATCCTCCAATCAATTAAATAATCTCCATATAAAATATATTTCTTATATAAATATTAACACTTAATAACCTATTTGCAAGAAAAAACATCGTTTTGGGAAAAACGAAATCATATTTGGGAGAAAGTAAATGATACATTCCACCCTAGCACATTCATCAACACTTATCATATCTTCCCATATAACTTTTCAATAACATTTTTTCACTTTTGTGTTCATAAAGTATATCAACTTACTGAATTAACTTTGTATTATCCGTCAAACAATTTTCAAAACCTAACATAGGTGCTAAACTCATACTACTTGAACTATTACCTTCCTGATAACTAAATGGTCTTAAATCACACACTTTAGAAAAATTACTCATAATATCATTTTTTTCTTCTGTTAACAGTCTTTTTTCTGTTTCTGTATCATAAGAATTATATAAATCTATAAAATTATATTTTGTAATCTCTATTTTACTATACAAACAGAAACCATCAATATAATTATAGGATTCTGCCATCATCTGATTATATGTTATATCTGTAAGCGATTTTCGTGATGATTTTTCCCAAAAATATGAACATCCATCATTTGTTAATATTGTATACCAAACACTATCTAAATTATAATTGTCAAAAGGGTCATCTGCATATGAAATTGTATATTTTCTTTCCTCCAAGTAGTGTTTCAAATCTTGTAAAACATAAATACCATCATGTGGGTTTTTAATATAGTCTTCTCCAAGTGTGTTAGGAATGTTTTTTACTATACTGTTTACCTTACGTTCGCAATCAGCTACACTTCCAATGCTTTTATCTAACTTAATTTTAATGTTAGCATTAAACCACTTGTTTACAATATTATATGTTAATTCATTATTTGTAAATTTTATATTTTTAGCCTTTGGCGTTATTCCAAAAAATATTTTTCCCTTTCGGGTTTTTGCCGAAACAACTTTCCAATCATCATCAAAAGAATTATATTTCACATATTTAAAGCAACTATTAACAGGCTTAATTTTTAATTTACATATATACTTTTTCTTTTTATATACGCCTATTATATTGACATTTCCTACTTTTTTCGCTTTAATTTTAATCTTGTTTTTATATTTTCCGCTTCTCTTTACTATTACTGCTTTGTTATTAGATATTTTCCATTTAACCTTTCCCTTAACATTATTTAATTTAACATATTTAGTGTCACCACACTTTAATGTTATTTCAGATTTACTCATTTTGACTTTCTTTGTTTTTGCATAAACATTGTTGGAAAAGCTAAACAAACACAACAATGTCAAAAATAATATCATCATCTTTTTCATAAAAACACCCTCTTTCTGCAAATACTTTTTTAACACTATAATCATAATATAACACAGACAAACTACTCCAAACAAAGCTTTTGAAATAGTTATTCTTGATAAATTTCCCAATACCATTCATTCACTAATTTATCAAACATACCTTCATTATTTATGTCAAAATGATATTATAATTATATCATTACTCTTTATCAAATTACAAACAGAAAAAACCTTCAGGTTTTGCATTCCTGAAGGTTCTCCAAAAAATTATGGGAAGAAACTATATTCAAATATGATATGAACTTCTA
>CAKSGI010000563.1 GCA_934454005.1 uncultured Eubacteriales bacterium
GTGTATATTCCATCTTCAAACATTAAAATTTCATCTAATTCTAATTCTTTTAAATAGTTTACTATTTCGTTGTCTGATATTTTTTTATCTAAACATAAGTTATCTTTTATTGACATATTAAACAATTCTATTTCTTGACTAACAATTCCAATATCTAACCTAACATCTTTTATATCATAATTATCTATACTAATAGTTCCTTTATATGAATTTATATTTCCTAATATAAGATTTATTACAGATGTTTTCCCTTGTCCAGATTTACCAGTAATTGAAATTTTATCATTTCTATTTATTGTTAAATCATCAACTATTATATTAAACTTTGATTCTTTATACTTTAAGTCTATATTTTTTAATTCAATTTTATCAAAAGTATTAAGAAGACTTCTTTCATCAACTTTATTAAACAACTGAACAACCTTTTTTCTTAATGCATTTAGTTCAAAACAGCTTACAATGGTTCCAGACAATTCATCAAAAATGAATCCCATTTCTAAATAAAGAGATATATAAAATGTAATTACTCCTAGCGTATCTATTCCATTAGAAAGATCATAAATACTTTTTATAATCGCTAAAGCAAAAGGAATAACTATTAAAATATTTCTAATTATTTCTTCCAATGAATAACATTTTATATATTTATTTTGCCTTTTATAGCACTCTGTTCCTTCTCTTTGTATTATTTTTTCAAAATATTTATCATTGTTCAATGCTTTTACTGTTCTAATATTACTAATAAAATCTTGATACATTGAGGAATATTCGTATTCTTTATCATATAATTCTTCAACATATTTGTTGGATTTTTTTAAAATATATATGCTTATTAACACGCATAAAACACTTAAAATCAATGAAATTATAAATAAGATTTTGGATTGATTAAATACAGTATAAAAGAAAAATGAAAATGATAGTATTATTCCAATATATTCGGTACTTATTATTTTTTTAACAAGATTAGATATTTTTTCAATTATGCTTTCTAAATAACCTGTTTGATATTTTGATAATGTTTCAACTGGCACTCTTGTTAATTTCTTATAATACTCTAAATATTGGACATTAGAATATTCATACAAATAATTATGCATTATTTTTCTTTCTAAATATAATATAAATGCTCTAGCAGTTTTAGAACTAATAAAAATAGTCGCAACTATTATTGCTTTTTCTACTGTAAATGGTAATGTTAAGAAAAGAGTAAATGTATAAGGTATAATATAATAAATAAAATCCAAAAGTGCTTCCATAAATAAACATAGTGCTACTTTTTTCTTATTTAATAGTTTAAATATAAAATTAATATTATTATTTTGTTTTTTCATAACTTTTAGTTCTTTTTCTCCATCACTTATTTTAATTTTTAAATCATCTTGTTCAGCTTTTATTGATAGTATTTTTGATACTACAAGACCTATGATAATTGCTGCAAATATTCCAATTATTTGTATACTGTTACTTAGTAATTCAATTATATCTTTATAACACACACACATATATATATATTTCTCCTAACAAAAAAAGAATCATTCTATTGAATGATACAAAATCTATTTTAATTATAGCATATTTGAACAATAAATCCTATTATAATTAAGCAAATTTATGTTTTTTATAAAAATAATAGAAATATGTGCTATAATATTACTAAATTACTTATTTATGGGGGATAATATGGAAAAATTAGATGAAATAAGAAAATCATTAAACTTTTATATTTGCTCTAATGAATTAAAGAATAAAATTATTGATGGACCAAATAATTATAGTGTAGCAGATCACTTATTTGG
>CAKSGI010000564.1 GCA_934454005.1 uncultured Eubacteriales bacterium
GATTATATTTCTGCATATTATACAACCAAAACTTATGTTGATAGCGAATTAAATAAAAAAGCAAATATAACAGATATAAAAGATCATATATTTTATGTTGATTCACTTCCAAATGCATCAGCTGGTATAGCAAATTCAATATATGTTCTTTCAAATACAAAAGCTGCATACATGTTTGATGGAACAAATTTTAATAAATTTTCATTTGAAACTGTAGATTCATTTAACTCTGTTAATAATGATACTGTTGCTACAACAAAAGCAATAAGTTCATTTGTCGATAATAAAATAGCTAATATTAATCTTCCAGATAATATTCTTTCTGTTGAAAATGTTTCTACATTTCCTGCAGCGGCAGCTAATAATACACTATATATTGATAATAATAATGAAATTAAAATCTATACAAATAATAGTTGGAAAGATGTATCATTAGAAACAGTCAATGATTTTACAACAGTTTCTAATGAAACTGTTCCAACAACTCAAGCAGTTAAAACATATGTAGATTCATCAATAGTTCTTCCACCAAAACAATTGGTTGCAGCTACTGGTACAAACATTATATTTATACCACAAAAATCAATTTATACGTATACTGTTTCTAGTGCAACTACTTTTACATTTGCATTAGATGAATTAGAAAGTAATACATGCTATACATTTGAGTTATGGATAAAGATGCAAACCGTTTCACCATTGACATTTCCAAACAATATAGTATGGTTAAGTGGTACTGCTCCAATAATGAATGAAACTAAAACATATTGTATAGTTGTTAGAAAACTTCCTGCAAATTTAGTAACAACGGGGAAAAATATTTTATTGAATCTTGCATATAAAATAGATTTATAAAAAAATAATATAAAATATTTTAATAAAGCAAAAATATGTGAAAAATAATATTTTTGCTTTATTTTTTGCTATCTTTTTAATATAATATAGAAAGGATTTACTTATAAAAATGTTTAATTGTAAAGAATGTATTTCTTATAATAATGAGTGTAAATGCGAAATAAATTATACAAAACATGGAACAGTGTTTGATCATACTATAGCAGTATTGGAAGCATTACCTGATGATTCATCATTTGAAGTACAAATTGCCGCTTTACTTCATGATATTGGCAAAAATGAAAAAACACATGATAATATCGATGGCAAACAAAGATTTATAGGTCATGAATTTTTAGGAAGTAAGATTGCAAAAAGACGTTTAGCAAATCTTAAATTTTCATCTGATGAAATAACTAAAATTACATTTCTTATTGAACATCATATGGATGTTTATAAACTTGAAGATGTTTCTGATAAATCTCTTAGAAAATTTATTAGAAATGCTGGAACATACAAAGATGATTTGTTTACTCTGGTAGATGCAGATGGTGCAGGAACATTGTTTTTTGACAAAGATAAAAAAGAAATAATATCTATTGCTCCTAAAAAAGCTATACAAGATAGAGTAAAAATTCTTGAAGAAGAACTTAAAAAAACTTCAGAAAAACCATTTGTTTATTTTAACGGCAATGAATTAATGAAAGAGTTCAATATTGATAAACCATGTAAAGAAGTTGGTATATTAAAGAAAATTCAAAACGACATCATAGATGAATTTGGTGTTAAACTTAATAAAAATGATGTTTTGAAAATGATTAAAGAAAGATATGCAGTTTTTGTAAATCCATCGTTTTAAGTTTATTTTATTTTTAAGTAGTTAAAGTAATAACCTTAAGTATTTTTCAGGAATTTGAATAATGAATAATAAAACACAGCTAGAAAATACAGATAATCTTTTAGAG
>CAKSGI010000565.1 GCA_934454005.1 uncultured Eubacteriales bacterium
ATGTTAAGTTAACAGTTAATCCATCTGTATTGATAGAATATCCTTCTGGTGCAACTGTTTCTTCAAAATGGTAAGAACCTTTATCAAGACCTTTAACAACTAATTTACCACCATCTGTGGTAACAATATCTGCTGAACCATTTTCAGGATCATATTTATATACTCCATTAGACTCTTTTGTGAACTTCAGAGGATTAGAAGCACCATCTTTGAATACATTAAATGTAGCTCCAGCTAAGCCCTTGCTTGTTTTGTTTGCGTCTACTTTTGTTAATTCGATAGAACCAGTATATAAATTCACTGTATTACCAGACATATTTTTGTCAGTAGAATGTCCGATTGCTGTATTTTCAACAGTAACTGCTGTAACTTTAGCAGTATAAGTAATGACAATTTTCTTTCCTGCATTATCATTAGATAATGATGCTACAAGAGAATCAAAGTTTACTGTAAATGTATTTCCGGTTGGAACAATATCAAAATCAGTTGTTTTGTTTTCGCCATCAACAGTGACTTTCTTTATAGCATCTGTACCAGATAAATAGTAGTCTGCACCAGTAATTGTATCTGTAACGGTGAATGTTCTGCTTTCTGTTTTTGTAGGATCAATAACCGGAACGTATGTTTCGATTTCATAAGTTACGATATCACCGATTGCTACTGCGTTGTCGGCATCTTTTGTGGTTTTTACTACAGTTGCAGGAGATTTTTTAGCAGTAACTTCTGTACCTGTTAAGCTTGGATAGTTATCATTTTCTACATCGCCAAATCCTACATATGCAGACATTGTTTTGTATGTATAATTTTCACCAGTTGCTTTAATTGCATATACGCCTGCAACAGATACTTTGGTAGCAGTTTTTGAGTCTGTATTAACAAAACCAGTTAAGCTTTCAACTTTCTGAAGTGCTGTTGCAATTTTAGTAGCATCAGCTGAAATTGCAGTCACACCGGTAGGAAGTTTCACTGAGCTCTTTTGATACTTAATAAGTCCCCAGATAATAGCCTGTTCATTTGCGGCTGTATCTTCTACACCATATGCTTCTGCATATTTTGCACCTGCACCATTTGCAAAAGCCCACCCAGAAGTTGTGCTGGTATTTGGTTCAATGATCTGCAAAATTTCTACTGTACTTGCGTCATCGAGACCGCTGAGTTTAATTTGTACTTTTGGATCAGCTGCAAATGTTGTCATACTCATTCCGAGTACCATTGCCAGTGTTAATAACACTGCAAATAATTTTTTCATCTTTTTCATATTGTTGTCTCCTTTTCTTTTTTAGGGCTATGCCCAATTTTTATTGTCCCCTCATAAGGGAGATTAACTTGTTTTGTGGCTGGGAGCCACTGAAAAGTAAATACGTTTGATTATCTTTCCAGCACCTCCCTGCATTTGTTTTTATATAAGATCCAAACGGCTATGAGCATTAACATCATACCGCCGATCATATACAGGTAAATTCCGGTGCCTCCGGTTGATGGGAGGTCATAAACTACATCGTTTTTAATTGTTAATGTGAATGTGTTATTTTCCGTAGATAAGTTCCACATTTCTGGTGTAGTTGTAAGTGCATTTCCATTTTCGTCGATTAAGGTAATGATTCCTTCCTGCTGACGGAAATAAATTATTTCGCCTAATAAGCGACATCCGTTAGGAGCTTTGGTTTCTTCGAGGTAATAATCACCGGAAGATAAATTCTTTAGCTCAGGTTTGTTTGTTGCTTTGTTGATTGTATAAGAATTTACTCTATCATATTTATCACCATTCTTTTTATAGAGATCAAATTCAGCACCATCA
>CAKSGI010000566.1 GCA_934454005.1 uncultured Eubacteriales bacterium
GAGTATATGTGGAGTAGAGCAGAGCTAAAAACATCAGCAAAACAGATATTACAAAAGAATTATTGGGCAGCAGTGTTGGTGGCACTGATTATTTCTTTTACATCAGGAGCAACAATTAATTTGACAAGTAATTTTTACAATGGAACAAGGACAAGTCAGACACTTACTACAAAAGATTATGAAAGTCAGATGAGTGGTAAAATCAGTGGAGGTTATGAAAGTGCCGTAGATTATATTAATCAGTTTGCGGATGATTTTACAAACATTTTTTCAGGAAATGAAATAAAAATTTTCGCAATGATTATTTTGATAATTGCACTTATTTCCATTGTTATAAGAATTTTTATATTTGCACCTTTACAGGTAGGCAGTTACAAATGGATGCTAAATAACAGAATTACAAATCCATCATTAGGTCAGGTGGCTGATGGATTCAGATATGGTTATCTGAACATTGTAAAAGTTATGTTTTTAAAAGATTTGTTTCAGTTTTTCTGGAGCTTATTGTTTATTATTCCCGGTATAGTTAAAGGATATGAATATAGAATGATTCCTTTTTTACTTGCTGAGAATCCTTATATGAGTTACAAGGAAGCTTTCGACAGAAGTAAAAGGCTGATGAACGGAAATAAAGCGGATACATTTGTTCTTGATTTGTCATTTCTTGGATGGTATCTTCTTGCAACATTAACATGTGGATTGCTTGGGGTATTGTTTATCAATCCTTATGTATGTTTAACAGACATTGAACTGTATGTTACATTGTGTATGGGACCAAACAGAAGAAATACACAGGAACAAAATTATCAAAACAATACATTTAATCAGAACACGTATGATGTATAGTGAAAAAATATGATTAATTAATAAAAAAATTAAATTATTTTACTAGACAAAGAAAATAGAATTTGTTAAAATTATAACAAAGTTGAAAACCTTTAAAAAAATTTATATACATGGAGGAATAATATTATGTCAAAAAAAGTAGTTATTGCAGGCGCATGTCGTACAGCAATCGGTAAAATGGGTGGAGCTTTAAGCACAACTCCAGCACCTGTTTTAGGATCTATTGTTATTGAAGAAGCTCTTAAGAGAGCAGGCGTACCAAAGGACGCTGTTGATCACGTATACATGGGATGCGTTATCCAGGCAGGTCTTGGTCAGAACGTAGCACGTCAGGCTTCAATCAAAGCAGGTCTTCCTATTGAAACTCCTGCAGTTACTGTAAACGTTGTTTGTGGATCAGGTCTTAACTGTGTAAATATGGCAGCACAGATGATTAAAGCCGGAGATGCTGATATCGTTGTTGCCGGTGGTATGGAAAATATGTCAATGGCACCATATGCACTTCCAAAAGCAAGATTTGGTTACAGAATGAACAATGGAACAATCATCGATACAATGGTAAACGATGCTTTAACAGATGCATTCAATGATTATCATATGATGATTACAGCAGAAAACGTAGCTGATCAGTGGGGAATTTCAAGAGAAGAATTAGATGAATTCTCAGCAAACTCACAGCAGAAATGTGAAAAAGCTATGGCTGATGGCAAGTTTAAAGACGAAATCGTTCCTGTAGTAGTTAAGAATAGAAAGGGTGACATTGTTGTTGATACAGATGAAGGACCAAGAGCCGGAACAACAGCAGAATCACTTGGAAAATTAAGATGCTGTTCAGGAAAACCTGACGGTGTTGTTACAGCTGGAAATGCATCAGGTATCAATGATGGTGCAGCAGCAGTTGTAGTTATGAGCGAAGAAAAAGCTAAAGAATTAGGTGTTACACCTATGGCT
>CAKSGI010000567.1 GCA_934454005.1 uncultured Eubacteriales bacterium
TTTATCATAAGACATTCATATCTTTTAGCCTTCTCAAAATCAGAATATTCTCCGCTCTCAATATCCCGAATAATTTATTTGTATTTCATTGGTTCATAATGTATGTTCTCAATATATTGTATGATATTCTTTATGCCCTTTTTTATTTTACTTACATCCTGCTGATCAAATTCTTCCGTTATGCAAGATGTAAAACAATCCACTCCATTTAGTCCAGCCTCTCTTACCCTTCGATTCGCAATATCTGTAATTGCCAGACGAAACCTCTTTTTATCTTCCCAAAAATTGTCCAGTATAATATTTTTATAATACTCCCGTCCTAAACTTCCATCCCCACATATAATCTGTCTGGGATCCAATCCGGAAAGGCGTTGTCCTATCCAACAAGCTACTTTGGGGCGAAGAACATATAATGTTTGGATCAGAAATCTTTTCTGTTTCTCCGTTAGTTGATGAAAATCATCAAATATGATAAGCGATCTGTTATATTTAGTTCTTCCATCCACCAAAATGTTCTGAGGTTCAAATAATTTAAGTGCATTTAATGATAACTGCCATGTTTGTTTTGGCAATTCCTGTCCATCACCATTATCCAGATAACGGCACAACTCCTTCTCCTGGTTGCACACCCAAAGATACATCTTGTACCCATTAACAGTCTCATTATGAAGAGCAAACATTTCATCTGGAATTTGTGAAAATGTTATACGTGCAAGATCCGCTTTTTCTTCGAATAACTCCAGTTCTTCAATGCTTCGAAGCATAGCAATCATAATACGATAGTTAAGTAGCGCTGAGAAGATCCATTCTCCTTCACCTTCCTTTGCCACTATCTCAAGTAGTTCATAATTTCCTGCACACGAAATATAACTACTTAACAATTTAATTTCGCCATTAACCAGTATCTTTTTTTGTGTAAGATATTTTGTGATTTTTTGATGGGTTGAACGTAAAGTTTCACTTTGAAACATTCTCAGGGTTTCAGGTAAAAAAGATTTAAAAAGCGTTGTTTTTCCTGCACCTGGAGAACTACTAATATAATTTGTTGACAAAAAGAATTCTTCAGATATTAAATTCATTACAGAACTGTTAAACAAATCCAAAAATCTTTCTGGAGATATATTTCCCTCATAGTGTTTTATCAAAAAAGGGTTTTCCCAAATCATTTTACTCCTCCTTATGCCTAGTAATTCTCGGGAACAAAGCTGTTTCGTTCTTTGACTCAAACCATATTACAGGAAAGGAGTTATTTGGTGTATTATGATTTATTACCAATGCCAAAGAACAACCGTCAAACCCTAAAAACGGATACGTAATATCTCCCTTTCTATAATGATTATCAATATAGTCTTCATCTCCGTTCAGTCTTTTTTTCATTTCTGCAAAATCTCTGCTTAACCATTCAAATATTTCAGTTCCTGGAATAAGTTCCATTTTATTAACTATTTGTACCGCATTCACCTCTATCTGCACTACTCTATTTTCTTGTTCCATACAATACTCTTTAATATTATCACGGATTTCTGCAAGTGCTTTTCTGGTCGCAACATATAAAACAACATGAATATCCATTTGAGAAAAATTCATATTTAATTCCTTGGCCAGCTTAATAAATGTGATTATTTTTCCTTTCCACTCGTTCTCATCCATATCATAACGAATATAACTTTTTCCACTTCCTGAAAAATCATCCAATAGGAACACACTATGGAAACTATCCCCCTCATCTTTTAAATACCGGTCTTTTACATGATGATAATCGTTTGATTCTATAAGTTTTTCATTCATTTCCTG
>CAKSGI010000568.1 GCA_934454005.1 uncultured Eubacteriales bacterium
CCTCATAATTCAACATAACATTACGAGTCTGGTTATAACTGCTCGGAAGAAGCTGAATAAGCTGCCACCAGTATGCTTTGTCTTTGGTTTTGAGATAAAGATCACGGCAATCGTTCAATTCGTCTATTGTATTTTGCAAGGTACCAAGTGGAGAAAACCTCAATTTTCCTTTTTCTTCAAAATCCATCAAATGTTCATAACTAAAATCCCCCAGCGTAAATTCTTTCTCCGCAATCTTGTGCATCGTACTGCAAGAGTTTGCAACTGTTCCAACCTTATAAGTATCGAATTCTTTCCACCAATACAACGGCGCCGTAATCCTCACATACACTGGCATCATTCTCATATACTTTCGATGCTCTGTACCTGCGTTGGATAAGCGCTGCATAAGAGAGTGGTCGTTTTCATTAAGATTGAATATCTTATGTGCAGCTTTATTTTCAACGTTGAATATATAAGAACTATAGCTATCACTCTTCTCCCAGCTATTCATCGGATTTCTCATACCCTGAATAATAAACTCCATTTGTTCCGGACTCGCCGGAACCACATTTTCTAAATTAATCATTTTCAATATCCTCCTCGTCATCAAGCCATACTCGAATCGATGCACCACATGCCCTTATATATTTAATTCTTGTTTCGAGTAATATTGCGCATACATATTTTTCATAGTCTATTCCATTACAAATGCACATGCTTTCCGTCGTTATACCATCCATGATGATAACTTCAGATTTACTACACTCTAATACATCTCTTAATTTAATCATTTAACAAGTTCTCCTTTTCCAAATAAAAAGAATAATTATCACTGAGACATACGTAGGCGAAAAAACACATATTCTCAAATTCACATCTACAACATTTTTCATTATTTTGCATAGCAATTCTGATTATTTTACCAACCGCATTCATTTCTGAATCATTCACAATATCCTCCAATTAAATAAACCCATAAGCCTGTAACATAGACTCATGGGTTTTACTTTATTCTGTGTAGATTTATTTATGGCCTACTTCAACACTTCGATAGATTTGATTTCCGGTGCGGTGAACTCGATCGATTTTTAGCACCAATTTGAATTTATCGCCCATTATTTTTCCTTATCTAATCGCTTCCTCCGCAATTTCGTTTTTAAGCTCTTTCAACTTATCATCAAAGTTTCCAACTATCACATCACGACCCTCTCGATAACCTTTTCTGTATCCACGCATGTACTCATCATGTAAAATCTTCGCGTTGACCGTAATTTCGCAAATATCAACTCCGCGATCTTCCATCATTTTGACAAGTGCAACAGCTTTAGACAATGTCTCTTTGCTTACGGTTATCTGGTAATTATCTACAATCCACGACGATATTGTCTGAAATATAAATTCATCCCTTGTTTCGATCATTTTCATTGATTCATCAATGATGAAATTCTCATACCTCATTTATTCTTCTCTTCTCTCCGCATTTCGCATTTCGATTTCGCCAGTTTCTTCATTGTAATTTGGGCATTCTTCGTTATCCAGTAAAACTTTAAGACCGCCAAACCTGCAATCTTTACATTTAACCGTCTTCTTCTCACTCCAATCTTAATATTTCCACAATTTTCAGTATGTCTTCTATCCGGCTGAGTTCTACTCCTCCGACCTTGCTGGCAGCTGGTGTCAGCATTGCGCGACAATCATCATCTCCAGCGATCCAAAAGTCTGGCCTCAAACCTGCCAATTTATTCCAACGCCCATATTTACCAATAATAATCACAGGGCGAATCAGACCGTCTGATATTCCTATTGCG